>NZ_QTPZ01000010.1:0-206472 GCF_003853505.1 Burkholderia sp. Bp9015 | reverse complement strand
GCCAAGCGCGATGCGAAGCGCGGGCTGGCGTCGCTGTGCATCGGCGGCGGGATGGGCGTCGCGCTCGCGGTCGAGCGTCCGTAACCGGTCGTCCGTCACTGCCAAACCAATCCGGGCGCCGGCCGATTGCGGCTTCGGCCGGTGCCACGTGAAGTCAGAGGGGCCTCCGGCGGCTCTCGAAACCAAAAAATGGAGTGAGATTTATGTCTCAGCGAATTGCGTACGTAACGGGCGGGATGGGCGGCATCGGCACCAGCATCTGCCAGCGTCTGTCGAAAGACGGCTTCAAGGTGGTCGCGGGTTGCGGCCCGAACTCGCCGCGTCGGGTGAAGTGGCTCGAGGACCAGAAGGCGCTCGGCTACGATTTCATCGCGTCGGAAGGCAACGTCGGCGACTGGGACTCGACCAAGGCAGCGTTCGACAAGGTCAAGGCTGAAGTCGGCGAGATCGACGTGCTGGTCAACAACGCGGGCATCACGCGCGACGTCGTGTTCCGCAAGATGACGCATGAAGACTGGACGGCCGTGATCGACACCAACCTGACGAGCCTGTTCAACGTGACGAAGCAGGTGATCGACGGGATGGTCGAGCGCGGCTGGGGCCGGATCATCAACATCTCGTCGGTGAACGGCCAGAAGGGGCAATTCGGCCAGACGAACTACTCGACCGCGAAGGCCGGCATCCACGGTTTCACGATGTCGCTCGCGCAGGAAGTCGCGACGAAGGGCGTGACGGTCAACACCGTGTCGCCCGGCTACATCGGCACCGACATGGTGAAGGCGATCCGTCCGGACGTGCTCGAGAAGATCGTCGCGACGATTCCGGTGCGGCGTCTCGGTGCGCCGGAGGAAATCGGCTCGATCGTCGCGTGGCTCGCATCGAACGATTCCGGCTTCGCGACCGGCGCCGACTTCTCGCTGAACGGCGGCCTGCACATGGGCTGAACGTCCGGGCTGCGCAGGCCGGACCGGCCGTGCAGCCTGGCGTTTCCGAAGGCCCCCGCCTCCCGGAACCGGGAGGCGGGGATTTGTCACTTGCGCTACGCTGCACCCAAAGGCGTTACATGACTACTACAAAGAAAACGGCCGAGCGGCTCATCAAGAAGTACCCGAACCGCCGGCTCTACGATACCGAGACGAGCACGTACATCACGCTGACCGACGTCAAGCAACTCGTGCTGGAACAGGAGGACTTCAAGGTCGTCGACGCGAAATCGAACGAAGACCTGACGCGCAGCATCCTGCTGCAGATCATCCTCGAGGAAGAGAGCGGCGGCGTGCCGATGTTCTCGTCGTCGATGTTGTCGCAGATCATCCGTTTCTACGGTCATGCGATGCAGGGCATGATGGGCACGTACCTGGAAAAGAACATCCAGGCGTTCATCGACATCCAGAACAAGCTCGCGGATCAATCGAAGAACCTGTACGAAGGCAACGCGATGAATCCGGAAGTCTGGTCGCAGTTCATGAACATGCAGGCGCCGATGATGCAAGGGATGATGACGAGCTACATCGAGCAGTCGAAGAACATGTTCGTGCAGATGCAGGAGCAGATGCAGAATCAGGCGAAGTCGATGTTCAGCACGTTCCCGTTCAAGCAACCGGGCACGCCGGAGCCGGAGAAGAAGTAACGATGTCGCGGCAGGCTGGCCGCGGCGGCATGCGCCGCCGGACGGTCGGCGCCGCGACGTGTGGCGGTGAAATCAAACTGATCGTGTGCTCGGGCGCGACGGTGGTTGGCGGCCCGCCGCCGCTTGATGTCGCCGTCGGTCGTTCCTGATCGTCGGCACCAGATGCCTGTGCCCCTGCGCGGGGCGGGCATGACCGTCTTCCGGTCGATCGAATTCCAGATACTCAAGACAAGCGCGGCTGGTGTTGCGCCTGTTCGGCGCGCGTTCGTGCCGGTCAGGGCCGGTGCCGTTGCGTCGGGTCCGTGCAACGGCACCTTGCTGCAAAGCGGGAGCAGTTCGCCCGTATCGCTCAAAGCGCCGGATCGAAGTCCTGATGATCGTCGGCCGGAGGCAGATCGAGTACGAGCTTCACCGCACAGTAGTTGGCCTTCAGCGAAAACACGCGGCCGATCACGAGAAACGTCTGCGGCGAATTCTCGAGCTCGACGAAGTCGCCAGGCTGCGGTACGTGGGCGCCCTGGTCATAGGAAAAGCTGGTGCTGGTCTGCTCGCCGATGGTTTCGGCGGCGTGCTCGGTGAATTCGATCGTGATGTGGGTGGTCATGCGAACCCCGTTGGGTAGGAAGTGGATGCCGCGATTTTCGCATAGCGGCGGGGCGGCGCTGGGGCGATTACTGGGCGGTGGCGCGGGGATGATCGGGGCCGTTGGATCATCACCGGAGGCATGAAAGGGTTGGATCAATCGTCCGTGGCGGCTCGATGCGCCCGCGCGCGCCGCATATTGGGGTGCCATCCACGGCACTCCGTCCGCCGGTTTTGCCTCGCTGACCCATAAATAGCTGTAAACTCACGCTTTTGCCGCCACGCCCCCACATTCCAGATGTCCCAGTCCCCCAAAGTAGGCTTCGTGTCGCTCGGGTGCCCGAAAGCCCTCGTCGACTCCGAACAAATCATCACGCAGCTGCGTGCCGAAGGTTATGAAATCTCCGGCACCTACGACGGCGCCGACCTCGTCGTCGTCAACACCTGCGGCTTCATCGACGAAGCCGTGCAGGAAAGCCTCGACGCAATCGGCGAAGCGCTGACCGAGAACGGCAAGGTGATCGTCACCGGCTGCCTCGGCGCGAAGTCGAGCGCGAGCGGCTCGAACCTGATCGAGGAAGTCCACCCGAAGGTGCTCGCCGTCACCGGCCCGCACGCGGTGGGCGAAGTGATGCAGGCCGTGCATTCGCACCTGCCGAAGCCGCACGACCCGTTCACCGACCTGGTGCCGGCGGCCGGCATCAAGCTCACGCCGCGTCACTACGCATACCTGAAGATTTCCGAAGGCTGCAACCACCGTTGCACGTTCTGCATCATCCCGTCGATGCGCGGCGACCTCGTGTCGCGCCCGGTCGCCGAAGTGATGCTCGAAGCCGAGAACCTCTTCAAGTCCGGCGTGAAGGAACTGCTCGTGATCTCGCAGGACACGAGCGCATACGGCGTCGACGTGAAGTACCGCACCGGCTTCTGGAACGGCAAGCCGATCAAGACGCGCATGACCGACCTGGTCGCCGCGCTCGGCGAACTCGCCGCGCAGTACGGCGCATGGGTGCGCCTGCACTACGTGTACCCGTATCCGAGCGTCGACGAAGTCATTCCGCTGATGGCCGAAGGCCCGTTCAAGGGCCACGTGCTGCCGTATCTCGACGTGCCGTTCCAGCACGCGCATCCGGACGTGCTGAAGCGCATGAAGCGCCCGGCGAACGCCGAGAAGGTGCTCGAGCGCGTGCAGAAGTGGCGCGAGATCTGCCCGGACCTGACGATCCGCAGCACGTTCATCGCCGGCTTCCCCGGCGAGACGGAAGAACAGTTCGAAACGCTGCTCGACTTCATCCGCGAGGCGGAACTCGATCGCGTCGGCTGCTTTGCGTATTCGCCGGTCGAAGGCGCGACCGCGAACGAACTCGACGGCGCGCTGCCGGACGAGGTGCGCGAAGAACGCCGCGCGCGCTTCATGGAAGTCGCCGAGGAAGTGTCGGCGCGGCGCATCCAGCGCAAGGTCGGCAAGACCCTCAAGGTGCTGATCGACGAAGTCGGCGAGGAAGGTGGCATCGGCCGCACGGCGGCGGATGCGCCGGAGATCGACGGCGTCGTCTACGTCGAGCCGGCGACCAAGGCGTCGAAGCGCTACAAGGTCGGCGATTTCGTGTCGGTGAAGATCACGGGCGCGGACGGCCACGACCTGTGGGGCGAGGTTTAAGCGATGACCGCCGCACTGCCGCAGATCCTCGCGCTCGGCGAGGCGATGATCGAATTCAACCAGTCGCAGCCGGGTCGGCCGGAGTTCCTGCAAGGCTTCGGCGGCGACACGTCGAACTTCTGCATCGCCGCGGCGCGCCAGGGCGCGTCGACGGGCTTCGTGTCGGCGATCGGCGACGATCCGTTCGGCCGGCTGCTGACCGAGATGTGGGTGGCGGAGCACGTCGATACGACGTACGTGCGGATCGACCGCGCGGCGCCGACCGGCGTGTATTTCGTCACGCACGGCGCTGACGGCCACCAGTTCGACTATCTGCGCGCGGGTTCCGCGGCGAGCCGCTACGCAGTGGCCGATCTGCCGCTCGATGCGCTGGCCGCGGCGCGGGCCGTGCACCTGTCGGGCATCAGCCTCGCGATCGGCACGGCCGCGTGCGACGCCGCGTTCGCGGCGATCGACCACGCGCGCAGCAACGGCGCGCAGGTCAGCTTCGACACGAACCTGCGCCTGAAGCTGTGGCCGCTGCCGCGCGCCCGCGCGGTGATGCGCGAAGCGCTGCGCCAGACGGACATCTGCCTGCCGAGCTGGGACGACGTCACGGCGCTCACCGGTGCGAACGATCGCGACGCGATCGTCGATGCGATGCTCGAGCACGGGCCGCGGGTCGTCGCGCTGAAACTCGGCAAGGAAGGCGCGTATGTCGCGACGCCGAACGAACGGCGCGTGGTGCCGGGCTTCGCGGTCGAGGCCGTCGACGCGACGGGCGCGGGCGACTGCTTCGGCGGTGCGTTCGTTGCGCGGATCGTCGCAGGCGACGATCCGTTCGCGGCCGCGCGTTATGCGAACGCGGCGGCGGCACTGTCGACGACCGGCTACGGTGCGGTCGCACCGATTCCGCGCCGCGACGCGGTGGAACGCCTGATGCAGGGCTGACGCGGCTCTCGCACGCCGGCTACGCGACGTGTTCACTCGAACGCCCGGATGACGGGCGACGTGAACGGCTGGCGAGCGGTGTGCGTACCGCGCTCGGCGCCTGCGCATCGGTGGTCGCCACGTGCGCGTGGCGATCGATGTGCAGCGGCGACGCGCAGCATGTCGCCGCGATTTTCGAGCGAATCTGAAGCAAGGAGCAACACAAGGTGGGTCGATATTCGCAATGGCAACGGGCGCTGGTGATTGCCGGCGCGCTGGCGGCGGGCCTCACGATGCCGGGCGTGGTCGCGGCACAGGCTGCCGCGCCGGGCGCGCAGCAGGATGAAGCGGCGCCCGCCCGGCCGCTGCGGCCGAATCGGGAATTCGCCCGCCTGCCGCGTTACGAAGGCACGCTCGGCGATCGGCCGATCGTCGTGCATCTCGGCCCGAAGACGGACGAGGCGGGCGTGCACGGCGAATACCAGTTCACGGACACGGGCGAGGTGGTGCTGCTCGCCGGCGATCGGGACGGCGACACGCTCGAGATCGAGGAATCGAACGACGGCACGAACATCACGGGCGTGTGGATCGGCCGCTTCGACGCGACGGGCGAGCTGAAGGCCGACCGGATGAACTCGGACGAATCGGATCCGCAACCCGTCGTGCTGCGCCTGGCGCCGGGCAAGCGCGCGGCGCTGCAGGTACGCGACGGCCGCGTGCAGGAAATCGAGACGGTCGGCAACGTTGTCAATCTGCGCGCCGACGACTGAGCGCGCGCTGGCTCGGCGCATGCGGCGCGCATTGTACCGGGCCAACCGCGCCGATTTTGGCTAACCTAGCGACCTATTCCGCAACCGAACGGCCTTTCTCCGGGCCTCCTGCCATGACTGCATCCACTCCGAAGCGCGCACTCCAGACCCGCATCGTTCAACCCGACGACAACATCCCGGATGGCTTCCGTTCGTTCGTGCCGCCGGTCGAGCGTGCATCGACGGTCGTGTTCCCCGATCTCGCGACGATGCGCGCGCTGGTGTGGCACGACGACAACCAGTGGCGCTACGGGCTGCATGCGACCCCGACGTCGCTCGCGCTCGCGCAGCGGCTCGCCGAGATCGAAGGCGGCTCGCATGCGCTGCTGCAGCCGTCGGGTCTCGCGGCGATCATGAACGTCTATTTCGGGATCGTGAAGGCGGGCGACGACGTGTTGATCCCGCACAACGTCTACGGGCCGAATGCCGATCTCGGCAACTGGCTCGCGAAGGATTTCGGCATCACCGCGCGCTTCTACGATCCGCTCGTCGGCGCCGGCATTGCCGACCTGATCCAGCCGAACACGCGGCTGATCTGGATCGAGGCGCCGGGCTCGGTGACGATGGAAGTGCCCGACGTGCGTGCGATCACGGCGGTCGCGCAGGCGCGCGGCATCGTCACCGCGATCGACAACACGTATTCGGCCGGGCTCGCGTTCAAGCCGTTCGAGCATGGCGTCGACATCTCGGTGCAGGCGCTGACCAAGTATCAATCGGGCGGCAGCGACGTGCTGATGGGCGCGACGATCACCGCGAGCGCGGCGCTGCAGGCGCAACTGAAGCTCGCCCGGATGCGCTGCGGGATCGGCGTGTCGGTCGACGACTGCTCGCTCGTGCTGCGCAGCCTGCCGAGCATGCAGGTGCGCTTCGATGCGCACAGCAAGAGCGCGCTCGCGCTCGCGCAGTGGCTGAAGGCGCGCCCGGAGATCGCGGCCGTGCTGCATCCGCAACTGCCGGACTGTCCGGGGCACGCTTCGTTCATGCGCGACTTCACCGGCGCGGGCGGGCTGTTCTCGGTGGTGTTCGACGAGCGCTACAGTGCCGAGAAGATCGATCGTTTCGTCGAGGCGCTCGAGCTGTTCGCGATCGGCTGGAGCTGGGGCGGCGCGTGCAGCCTCGCGATGCCTTACGACGTGGCGTCGATGCGCCCGGACTGGCCGCATCGCGGCACGCTGGTACGCTTCTACGTCGGTCTCGAAGACGAAGCCGACCTGCGCGCGGATATCGAGCGCGCGATGCAGTCCACGCTCGGCTGAGCACCGAACCCCGAGCGGAACAGCAAAACGCCCGCGCGATGCAACATCGCGCGGGCGTTTTTCATGGGCGGCTTGCGCGGATCGGAAATCAGAACAACCGCAGCAGCCCGTCGAGGCCGACGTGGTCGAATGCGACGGTGGCCGCATCGCGCACGACGGGCTTCGCGTGGAACGCGACCGACAGCCCGGCTTCGGCCATCATCTTCAGGTCGTTCGAGCCGTCGCCCATCGCGATCGCACGGCTCGGCTCGATGCCGAGCGATGCGCAGGTGTCGCGCAGCAGGCGCGCCTTGACGTCGGCGTTGACGATCTCGCCGAGCACCTTGCCGGTCAGCTTGCCGTCGACGATCTCGAGCGTGTTCGCGTGCGCGAAGTCGAGGCCGAGGCGCGCCTTCAGGCGCTCGGTGAAGAACGTGAAGCCGCCCGACACGAGCAGCGTCTTCAGGCCCGCGGCCTTCACGCCGGCGAGCATCGTCTCCGCGCCGGGCGACAGCTGCAGCCGTTCCTCGTACACGCGCTCGAGCGCCTGCGCGTCGAGCCCCGCGAGCAGCGCGACGCGGCGCGTGAGGCTTTCGTTGAAATCGCGGATCTCGCCGCGCATCGCCGCCTCGGTAATCTCGGCGACCTGCGTCTTCAGCCCGCAGAAATCGGCGATCTCGTCGATGCATTCGATCGTGATCAGCGTCGAGTCCATGTCCATCACGACGAGCCCGAACTCGCCGAGCGTGCGGCCGGCTTCGACGAAGCCGAAGTCGAGCGCATGCGTGCCGCAGTACGCGTCGATGTCGAGACGCTGCGCGGGGTTGGCGTTTTCGATGCGCAGCGCGTGATCGTCGGTCTGCACGATGCGGGTGCCGCGCGACAGCGCGAGCAGCGGTTTGTGATGCGCGTCCGACAACGGCGCGAGACTCTGGATGACGAGGTTGTGGGTCATGACGGAATGTTTGGAAGCGAATGAAACGCGTGCGCGGCCGGCATGCGGCCGCCTGCGAACGCGGGCCCCGTTCGGCGTCGGGCCGTTGCGTCGCGAACGCGCCATTGTAGCCGGTTGGTATCCGATCGCGACCGGATCGCCGCCGGGAACCGGCGCTGGCGCCGTGCCGGGTGCCGCACGCACGGCGATTTGGCGGACGGTGCGGGCTACTCGGGCTACTCGGGCTACTCGGGCTATTCGGGCTATTCGGGCTATTCGGGCTATTCGGGCGATTGCCGGTCGCGATCCCAGTAAGGCGGATCGCCGAAGTGTTCGGCCAGGAACGCGATGAACGCGAGCGTCTTCAGCGGCACGTGTGCGCGGCTCGGATAGACGGCCCAGATCGCGACGTCGTTCGCGAACGGGTAGTCGTCGAGCACGGTGACGAGCGCGCCGCTCGCGAGCAGCGGGCCGACGTCCCAGGTCGACTTGATCGCGATGCCGAAGCCGTCGACGAGCGCTTCGCGGATCGCCTCGCCGTTGCTCGCGACGAGCCGGCCGCCGACCCGCACGGTGAGCGGGCCTTGCGGCGTGACGAACGACCAGTCGCGCTGGTCGCCGAGGATCACGCATTCGTGCTGCGCGAGGTCGGCCGGATGGCGCGGCGTGCCGTGTTCGGCGAGATACGCGGGCGAGCAGCACAGCACGCGCCGGTTCGTGGCGAGCCTGCGCGCGACCAGCGTCGAATCCTTCAGCGCGCCGAGGCGGATCGCGACGTCGTAGCCGTCGTCGACAAGGTCGACGATCTCGTCGGACAGCCGCAAGTCGAGCGACACGGACGGGTAGCGGCGCAGGAACGCGGGAATCACGGGCGCGACGTGCTGGCGGCCGAACGACGACGACATCGACACTTTCAGCCGCCCGTACGGCTCGCTGCGGCCGTGGCCGACCGAGGCGCGCGCGGCATCGGCGGCCGACAGCAGCGCCTCGGCGCGGGCCATGAAGACTTCGCCGTCCTGCGTCAGGCTGATGCGGCGCGTGGTGCGATGCAGCAACCGCGCGCCGAGCTGGCGCTCCAGCTGCGCGATGCGCGCGCTCGCGACCGCGGCCGATACGCCGAACTCGCGCCCGGCCGCGCTCACGTTCGCGAGCAGCGCGGCGCGCACGAACAGGCCGACGTCGAGCAGGTCGAGCGGCTTGTCGGGGGCTGCAATCGGATCGGACGTCATTATTCTGAAATTCCTGAAAATGTTTCAGGAAATATAGCGGTTTTCTCGAATGATCGGGGCGCCTACGATGGCATGCATGGGGCCGCGCCGCGGCCCGCCCGATTTCCCTGAAGGAGTTTCGTGATGAAAGCCGTTGGACTGACCCGTTACCTGCCGATCGACGACCCGCAGGCGCTCGTCGACGTGGAACTGCCGCAACCGGTGCCGGGCCCGCGCGACCTGCTCGTGAAGGTCGAGGCGATCTCCGTGAACCCGGTCGACACCAAGGTGCGCGCGCCGAAACCGCAGGTCGAGGAGACGCCGCGCGTGCTCGGCTGGGATGCGGCCGGCACGGTCGTCGCGGTCGGTGCCGAGGTCACGCTGTTCCGGCCGGGCGACGAGGTGTTCTACGCGGGCAGCATCACGCGGCCCGGCGCGAACAGCGAATTCCACGCGGTCGACGAGCGGATCGCCGCGCTCAAGCCGCGCTCGCTCGATTTCGCGGCGTCGGCGGCGTTACCGCTCACCGCGCTGACCGCCTGGGAGGCGCTGTTCGACCGGCTGCGCGTGTCGCCTCAGGGCGCCGACGCGGGCAAGTCGGTGCTGATCATCGGCGGCGCGGGCGGGGTGGGTTCGATCGCGATCCAGCTCGCCAAGACGCTCGCCGGGCTGCGCGTGATCGCGACCGCGTCGCGGCCGGCGTCGGCCGAATGGGTGCGCTCGCTCGGCGCGGACGACGTGGTCGATCATTTCGGCGACCTGCCCGCGCAACTGCGTGAAATCGGCCACCCGAGCGTCGACTACGTGCTGATCTTCAACGACACGGACCGTCATTTCCCTGCCGCGGCGGAAGTAATCCGCCCGCAGGGCGGCATTTGCACGATCGTCGAGAACGAGAAGCCGATTCCGGTCGAGCAACTGAAGGCGAAGAGCGCCGCGTTTCACTGGGAATTCATGTTCACGCGTGCGATGTTCGAGACGCCGGACATGATCGAGCAGCACAAGATCCTGAGCGAGGTGGCGCGGCTCGTCGACGGCGGCACGCTGCGCACGACGCTCGGCGAACAGCTCGGCACGATCAACGCCGCCAACGTGCGGCGCGCGCATCAGCTGCTCGAAGCCGGGCGCGCGATCGGCAAGCTGGTGCTGAGCGGCTTCTGAGTGCCGCAGACCCGTCGCTTCGCGCCAGGCGCCGATGGGCATCCCCCAAGGGGACTTCCTTCGGGGCGGAAAACCTGGGTCTGCCCGGCGTGTTCCCGAGCGCCGGCGTCGCGCGTACGGGATGCGGCGTCGCGAACGCAAGCGGGGTAACACCCGATGCGTTTGCGGCGCATTGCATGCCGCTTGGCGGTAGACTGGCAACGCATCATGCATCGAAAACCGCGCGGCACGCGCGTGCCGCCGCATTACAAGGAGGTCAGCATGAGCCAACGCAGCTTGTCAGTCGCCGCATCGTGGTCTGCCGTGTTCGCGGCGGCGTGCGTCAGCGCGAGCGTATTCGCGGCGCCGCCGGTCAAGGGCAGCCTGAAGGGCGGCGGGACAGGGCAGCTCGAATACACCGTCAAGGTCGATTCGAAGACCTTCGGCAATACGCAGGAGACCCGCAAGATCCGCTCGGGCGAAACGGACGACTTCAACTGGAAGTCGGTGCCGCCGGGCGGCGCGGTCGCGATGCCGGACGGTTGCCCGAACGCCGACAACCTGCCGCGCGACGCGAACGGCGCGATGGTGCGCCAGACCCAGGTGCGGCTCGCGCCGTCGGTCGACGCGAAGGGGATCGCGAACGTGCAGATGAGCTTCCAGGCCGCTGCGCCGAAAGGCACGCGCAACGTGAGCGCGGGCGGCAAGTCGCTGCAGTGCCCGGATGTCGTGTCGGTGAGCCAGGTCAAGTGGGTGTCGATTTCGACCAATGGCGGCTCGAAGTCCGTCTCGATGAGCGACGGCACGAAAGTGACGGTGTCGATCAAGCGCTGAGCGGTGCGCGCGGGCCGGCAAGACGTCCGGTGCGTGCGCAACCAACCGCGATGCGTATCCGGTGATCCGGGCAGTGCCGCGCGTGACGGTTTCGTGGCGCGCGGCTTCGCGTATTTCCGTTGTTTGAGGTTTGATGTGCGTCGTGTCCGGTGCGCACCGACAGCGCGGCCATTCGCCCCCCGGCGCGCGTGACGTGATGCGGATGTCGCGCTATCCTCCCGGGCTTCTCCCTCTTCCCCGTACGACATCCCGATGAAACATTGCATGCGCGCGCTGCTGTCGGCCGCTGCGTTCGTCGCCACTCATGCGCAGGCAGCCGACGATTGCAGCTTCGCGAAGAAAGTCGAGCTGCCGTCGCGACAGCAGGTCGCCGTCGTGTCGAGCGGCGCACTCGAGCCGTGTTCGACCGGCAGCTATGCGGTGCGCGTGTATTCGACCGCGCATGCCGCGCCCGGCTTCGATACGGACGACTACGTAACCGGTGTGCTGCATGCGCGTGACGGCACCGTCGCCGACGCCTTCACGGCCGACCTCGGTGCGCGTGCGCCGCAGGCGCTCGTCGTCACGACGCGCTCGGCCGGCAGCGGCGGTTATGTCGGCGCGCAGGCCTATGTGACGACACCACGCGCGGTGCGGCTCGTCGCGTCGGTCGACGGGCTGGCACCCGATGCCGACGTCAAGGCCGCGTTGCGCCAGGCCCTCGGCAAACGCCGCAGCGCCCGCTGACCGCACGCCGCGCGGGTCGCGGCGCCGCGCGTCAATGCGCGCGTTCCTCGAGCCGCGATGCGAGAAAGCGGTGATCGGCGGAGAACAGCCGGCGATACGTCATCAGCACCGCGCCGACCGTGCCGAGCGCGGACGCCGCGGCGATCAGGAACATGATCACGATCTGGTAGCGCACGGCCTGCAGCGGCGACTGGCCGGCCAGCACCTGGCCGGTCATCATCCCCGGCAGGCTCACGACACCGACGACGGCCATCTGGTTGAGCGTCGGCAGCATGCCCGCACGCACGGCCTGGCGCGCGGCGTCCTGCGCGGCTTCCCAGCGCGTCGCGCCGAGTGCGAGCGCGGTCTCGACGCGGTCGCGCCGTGCCGTCAGTTCCTCCATCATCCGTTCGACGCCGAGCGACACGCCCGTGAGCGTATTGCCGAGGATCATTCCGAGGATCGGGATCGCATATTGCGGCGTGTACCACGGATGAATGCGGATCACGACGAACAGCCCGATCGCCGCGACGAACCAACTGCTGAACCAGATGGACGCGATGCTGTCGACGCGCTGTCCGCGATACGTGCGCTTGCCGCGGCCGGCGCCCGCAAAGCCCGCGATCAGCGTCATCAACGCGGTCAGCGGCAGCACGACGGTCCAGTGCGGATGGCCGAACACCCAGCCGAGCACGTAGCCGATCGCGAGCAGCTGCACGACGGTGCGCACGGCGGCGAGCGCGAGCTTGTGCCCGAGGCCGAGCGACAGCGCCGCGGAGATCGCGCCGTTGACCGCGACGAGCGCGGCGGCGATGCCGACGTCGACGAGACTCAGATCCTGCAGTGCCGGGCTCATCGTGCCGCCTCCGTCGTGCTCGCGGCGGCGTGCAGCACGCCGGCCTGCATCACGAGCCGCGTCGTGCCGATCCGTGCGGCCTGCGCCGGATCGTGCGAGATCCACATGCAGGCGCGCGCATCGGGGGCCGCGTCGAACCAGGCGCCGACGAGCGCTTCGATCGCGCGCGTGGAGTCGGGGTCGAGCGCGGACGTCGGCTCGTCGAGCAGCAGCACGTCGGGGTCGAGTTGCAGCACGCGCAGCAGCGCGGCGATCTGCGCTTCGCCGCCCGACAGTTCGCTCGCGCGCTTGTCGAGAAAATCGGCGCCGCGACCGGCGCGGGCCGCGAGCGCTTCGGCGCGCGCACGGTCGAACGTCGCGTCGCGATAGATCGCGAGCGAGTACGGATAGCGCAATTGCGCCTCGACGGTGCCGTCCATCTGCGCGGGTCGCTGGCGCACGTAGGCGACGCTGCGCCGGTAGCGCGGAATCGCATTGCGCCTGATCCGCTTGCCGCGCCACAGGATCTGACCGCCGTCGAGCGGATCGAGCAGCGCGAGCGCGCGCAGCAGCACGCTCTTGCCGGAACCCGATGGTCCGGTGATAGCAATTCGCGATCCCGCGGCGAGGCTGAAGTCGGTCGGCGCCAGCAAAGTCTTGCCGCTGCTGGCGTCGCGGCGCGTGATGTGCTGCGCATCGATGAGACCGGTCGGGGCTGTCATGTCGAAAATGAAAAAAAGCGTTAATGGCGCCGAGGCGTCGTCGGAGCGTGCGTCATAATACAGATTGAAAAGCCGCCAGTGTCGTGCTTCGTTCATTCACGCACGTGGCCCGACATGGCGTGCACATTCTGCATAACAACAACGGAATCGCCATGACGCTAGCCCGAGCCATCGGCAAATCGGCTGCATGGATCGTCTGCATCGTCGCACTGATCATCGCGGCCGCCGGCATTTTTATCGTCACGTTCGACTGGAACCGCGCGAAACCGTGGGTCAACGAACATGTGAGTACCGCGCTTGGCCGTTCGTTTGCGATCAACGGCGATCTCAAGGTCGGCTGGCGTCGCCCGGACGGCGAGACCGGCTGGCGTGCATGGGTACCCTGGCCGAGCTTCTCGGCCACGCAACTCGAGATCGGCAATCCGGACTGGGCGAAGGGGCCCAGGTTCGCCACGGTCGATGCCGCGCATTTCGATCTCGCCATCCTGCCGCTCCTCGCGCACGAAATCGTCATTCCGTCGATCGATGTCGTCAATCCCGCGGTCGACCTCGAGCGGCTCGCCGACGGCCGCAATACGTGGACCTTCCAGTTCAAGCAATCCGCGCAACCGTCGCCGTGGAAGGTGCGGCTCGACAGCTTCGGGTTCGCGAAGGGCATCGTCACGTATCGCGATGCGATCACGAAGGCCGATCTCACGGTCGCGATCGATACGCTCGGCCAGCCGATTCCGCTCGGCGACGTGCTGAAGGAACAGGAACAGACGTCGCGTGCGGCATCGGCCCAGCGCGTCGGCAAGCACGGCGCCGCGCAATTGAGCGCGAAGGCGAATGCGGAAGCCGCATCGGGTGCGTCGGCGCCGCAGGCGGCGAGCGGGGCGTCTGCCGTTGCGGCGTCGGGAGTGTCCGGCGCCGCTCCGGCTACTTCGGTTTCCTCTGCATCGACGGCCCCGCCGGCATCCGGCGCGAGTGGTGCGTCAGGTGCATCCGGTGCGTCGGCGGCCGCCGCGCCCGCGAAGCCGTCCGGCCCGACCTATGCGTTCGGGCTCAAGGTCGACGGCCGCTACAAGAACGTGCCGATCAGCGGCACCGGCAAGGTGGGCGGCGTGCTGGCGATCGAGAAGTCGACGCAGCCGTTCCCGCTGCAGGCCGACGTGAAGGCCGGCGACACGCGGCTCGCGATCGTCGGTACGCTGACCGACCCGATGCATCTCGCGGCGCTCGACCTGCGGTTATGGCTGCAGGGCACGTCGATGTCGCACCTCTACCAGATTACCGGCATCACGCTGCCCGACACGCCGCCGTATGCGACCGAAGGGCGGCTGATCGGCAACATCAAGCAGAACGCCAGCACGTTCCGCTACGAGGACTTCAACGGCCGCGTGGGCGGCAGCGATCTGCGCGGTACGCTCACCTGGGCGCAGCGCGAGCCGCGGCCGAAGCTGTCGGGCGAGCTCGAGTCGAAACTGCTGCAGTTCTCCGACCTCGCGCCGGTGATCGGCGCCGACACGGCCGCGAGCAAGGCCAAGCGCGGCGACACGACGCGCCAGCCGCCGGACCGCGTGCTGCCGGTTTCGAGGTTCCGCACCGAGCGCTGGAGCGCGATCGACGCGGACGTGAAGTTCACCGGCCGCAAGCTGATCAAGAGCCCGCAGCTGCCGATTACCGACCTGTACACGCACGTTCTGCTGCAGGACGGCGTGCTGACACTCGAGCCGCTGAAGTTCGGCGTCGCGGGCGGCACGCTCGCGACCACCGCGCATCTGGACGGCAGCCGCACGCCGCTCAAGGGCCGCTTCACGCTGTCCGCGCGTCACCTGAGGCTCAAGCAGCTGTTCCCGACGCAGAAGGTGATGCAGACCGCGCTCGGCGAGATCAACGGCGATGCGTCGCTGTCGGCGACCGGCAACTCGCCGGCCGCGCTCGCGGGTACCTCGACCGGCGAAGTGAAGGCGCTCATCACGGATGGCCGCATCAGCCTGCTGCTGATGGAGGCGGCGGGGCTGAACGTCGCGAACGTCGTCTACGAGAAGCTGTTCGGCACTCGCGACGTGAACATCAACTGCGCGGCGATCGACTTTGTCGCGACCGACGGGATGCTCGACCCCAAGGTGTTCGCGCTCGATACGGACGATGCGCTGATCAACGTCGACGGCCCGGTCAACCTGCGCGACGAATCGATCGACCTGAAGATCCACCCGCACACGAAGGGTTTCCGGGTCTTCTCGCTGCGCTCGCCGCTGTATGCGAAGGGCACGTTCAAGAACCCGAAGGTCGGCGTCGACGCGGGCGCGCTCGCGCTGCGCGCCGGCGCGATGGTCGGGCTCGGCCTGATCAACCCGTTCGCGGCGCTGGTTCCGCTGATCGCGCCGAGCAACAACCGCGACGTGCCGTGCGCGGAGCTGTTCGGGCAAATGAAGGAGAAGGCGGCGCAGAAGCGCGCGGTGAAGGAAGGCAAGTAGGGGCCCCGAAGGGAGGCGCCGGCGCCGCGCGCGGCGGCCCGGCTGGCGGGGCCGGAACAGTGCGGTCGGCAGTTTCTCCGACACCTGCTAAAATACACGGTTTTCCGTCGATTTCTCTCTTACGGGACCTGCCGTGCTTTCTACTGCCAACATCACGATGCAATTCGGGCCGAAGCCCTTGTTCGAGAATATCTCGGTCAAATTCGGCGAGGGCAACCGCTATGGTCTGATCGGCGCGAACGGCTGCGGCAAGTCGACCTTCATGAAGATCCTGGGCGGCGACCTCGAGCCGAGCGCCGGCAACGTCGCGCTGGAGCCGAACGTGCGCCTGGGCAAGCTGCGCCAGGACCAGTTCGCGTATGAAGACGTGCGCGTGCTCGACGTCGTGATGATGGGCCACACCGAAATGTGGGCCGCGATGACCGAGCGCGACGCGATCTACGCGAACCCGGAAGCCACCGACGACGACTACATGCACGCGGCCGAGCTCGAAGGCAAGTTCGCCGAATACGGCGGCTACGATGCCGAGGCGCGCGCGGGCGCGCTGCTGCTCGGCATCGGCATCGAGGAGAAGTTCCACAACGGCACGATGGCCGACGTCGCGCCGGGCTGGAAGCTGCGCGTGCTGCTCGCGCAGGCGCTGTTCTCGAAGCCGGACGTGCTGCTGCTCGACGAACCGACCAACAACCTGGACATCAACTCGATCCGTTGGCTCGAGCACACGCTCAACGAGTACAACTCGACGATGATCATCATCTCGCACGATCGTCACTTCCTGAACTCGGTGTGCACGCACATGGCCGACATGGACTACGGCACGCTGAAGGTCTGGCCGGGCAACTACGACGACTACATGCTCGCATCGGCACAGGCGCGCGAGCGCCAGGCCGCGGCGAACGCGCGCGCGAAGGAACGCGTGGCCGAGCTGCAGGACTTCGTGCGCCGCTTCTCGGCGAACAAGTCGAAGGCCCGCCAGGCAACGAGCCGCGCGAAGCAGATCGACAAGATCAAGATCGAGGAATTCAAGCCGTCGTCGCGTCAGAACCCGTTCATCCGCTTCGAGTTCGAGAAGAAGCTGCACAACGTCGCGGTGGTCGCCGAAGACATCACGAAGAAGTACGAGCGCACGATCTTCCAGAACTTCAACCTGTCGGTGCAGCCGGGCGAGCGCATCGCGATCATCGGCGAGAACGGCGCGGGCAAGACGACGCTGCTGCGTTCGCTGCTCGGCGCGCTGCAGCTCGATCACGGCACGGTGAAGTGGTCGGAGAACGCGAACGTCGGCTACATGCCGCAGGATACGTACGAGGAGTTCCCGAACGACATCACGCTGATGGACTGGATCGACCAGTACCGCAAGGACGGCGACGACGAAACGATGGTGCGCGGCACGCTGGGCCGCCTGCTGTTCTCGTCGGACGACATCAAGAAGTCGGTGAAGGTGCTGTCGGGCGGCGAGAAGGGCCGCATGATCTGGGGCAAGCTGATGCTCGGCCGCCACAACGTGCTGCTGATGGACGAGCCGACCAACCACATGGACATGGAGTCGATCGAGTCGCTGCAGATCGCGCTCGAGCAGTTCGAAGGCACGCTGATCTTCGTGTCGCACGACCGCGAATTCGTGAGCGGGCTGGCGAACCGGATCATCGAAGTGCGCACGGACGGCACGCTGTTCGACTTCGGCGGGAATTACGAGGAGTTCCTGACGAGTCAGGGGCAGGAGTAATTGCCCGGGCGGCCATGCCCGACCTGATGTACCGGAAGCCCGCCAGGTGCAAGCCTGGCGGGTTTTTCGTATCCGGGCAGATGTTCGCCGTTACCGGATCGGCACGACGGCCATTGAAGGGAAAATGTCAGGTCGGGTGCGGCACCCTCGATGACGATTCGACGCGGCGGCGCCGTTTCCGGCCGGCAGGCGCTGCGACCGCAACCGGCGCATCACCTCGCCCGCCGCCCGGTGCCCGCCGCCCTGTGCCGTCGCATCAATCCGCGAGCCGCTTGTCGGCGAGCGCCTTGCAGCAGTCTTCGTACACCCATTGCACGAGTTTCGCCCGGTAATCGAGATCGTCGGTATCGACGATTTCCTCGACCGCGTCACGCGCCCACGACGCGTCGACGAAGTCGGCGTGCCGCTTGGCGATGTCCTGCGCCAGTGCGGCCAGCTTCGCGATCGCGAGCCAGTCGGCCTGCCGGTGATGGCGGTCGAGCCAGCGGTGTGCGGCCTGCACCTGGAACGATGCGTCCGGCCAGGTTTCGTTCAGGTAAAACGCGCCGAGATTGCCGCAGGTGAGCCAGCACAGCAGCTCCAGGCGATCTTGCGAGCCGAGGATATGGGATGCGTCGGTCATGGCAGCGCTCACGAAGGCATCGATTCCGGGTGGCGCGGCCTGCAGCGGCCGGCGCCGATACTAAAAACATAGCACGATGCGGGCCACGTCGTGCGGCCTCGTGGCGTGCCGGCGTGGCGCGGATGCCGCAGCCGCGGGCGTCCGGTATCCGGCACCCGCTCGCCGGCGCCCGTGCGGACCGTTCGGCGGCGCTCGCGGTCTGGTCCGGCGTCATCGCCGGGCGGCGCCACACTCGTTAGAATGGCCGTTTTCCGGGAGACAGGAAGCGATGAAAATCTACAACCAGTTCTACATCGACGGTGCATGGCGCAAGCCGGCCGGAACGGGCACGATCGACGTGATCGACTCGGGCACCGAGGCCGTGATCGGCCGGATTCCGGAGGGCACGGCCTCGGACGCGCAGGACGCGATCCGCGCGGCGCGCGCGGCGTTCGACGCGTGGGCCGCGACCCCGGCCGCGACGCGCGCGGGCTACCTGCGCAAGATCGTCGAGCGTCTGCAGGCGCGCAGCGAGGAACTCGCGCAGTCGATCACCGGCGAAGTCGGGATGCCGATCAAGCTGTCGCGTGCGATCCAGGTCGGCGGCCCGATCTACAACTGGAAGGCGTACGCGAAACTCGCCGAATCGTTCGAATTCGAGGCGACGGTCGGCAACTCGCTGGTGGTGCGCGAGCCGGTCGGCGTCGTCGCGGCGATCACGCCGTGGAACTACCCGCTCAACCAGGTCACGCTGAAGGTCGCGCCGGCGCTCGCGGCCGGCTGCACGGTCGTCCTGAAGCCATCCGAAGTCGCGCCGCTCAACGCGTTCATGCTCGCGGAGGCGATTCACGAAGCGGGCCTGCCGCCGGGCGTGTTCAACCTCGTATGCGGTTACGGCCCGGTCGTCGGCGAGGTGCTGGCGACCGATCCGGACGTCGACATGGTGTCGTTCACGGGTTCGACGCGCGCCGGCAAGCGCGTTGCCGAACTCGCGGCCGCGGGCGTGAAGCGCGTCGCGCTCGAACTGGGCGGCAAGTCGGCGTCGGTGATTCTCGACGATGCCGATTTCGCGACGGCGGTGAAGGGCACGGTCAACGCGTGCTACCTGAACGCGGGCCAGACCTGTTCGGCGCACACGCGGATGCTGGTGCCGGAAGCGCGCTACGACGAGGCGCGCGCGCTCGCGAAGGCGGCGGCCGAAGCGTATGTCGCGGGCGACCCGCGCCAGGAAACGACGCGCCTCGGCGCACTCGCATCGGCCGCGCAGCAGCAGCGCGTGCAGGCCTACATCCAGCGCGGGATCGACGACGGCGCGGAACTCGTGACGGGCGGCACGGGCCTGCCGGAAGGGCTCGCGAAGGGCTTCTTCGTGAAGCCGACGGTGTTCGGCCGCGTCGATCCGAAATCGACGATCGCGCAGGAAGAAATCTTCGGGCCGGTGCTGTCGATCATCACGTATCGCGACGAAGACGAAGCCGTGCGCATCGCGAACGATTCGCCTTATGGGCTCGGCGGCGCGGTGTGGGCGGGCAGCGACGAACGCGCGATGCGCGTCGCGCGCCGCATCCGCACGGGGCAGGTCGACATCAACGGCGGCACGTGGAACAGCGCCGCGCCGTTCGGCGGCTACAAGCAGTCGGGGCACGGCCGCGAGAACGGTGTGTACGGGCTCGAAGAGTATCTCGAATACAAGTCGATGCAGCTCAAGCCGGCGAATCCGGCCTGAGCGTCGCACCGCGCTTGAACCGAAACGGCACGCTCGCGTGCCGTTTTTTTATTGACGGCCGTCAAGATGCGCGTCGGTGGATCGTCGATCATCGCGTTTCCGATTTCCGATGTTTCGACGAGGTTCAGATGACCGCACGCACTTCCTTCCCGCCGCTCACGATTCGCGGCCGCGCGTTGCTGCCCGTGGTGCAGGGCGGCATGGGCGTCGGCATCTCCGCGCACCGCCTCGCGGGCAGCGTCGCGCGCGAAGGCGCGCTCGGCACGATCGCGAGCATCGACCTGCGTCACCACCACGCGGACCTGCTCGCGCGCTGTCGCGCGAATCCCGACCGCGCGACGCTCGAGGCCGCGAACCTCGACGCGCTCGCGCGCGAGATTCGCCTCGCGAAGACCTACGGCGAAGGCCGCGGGATGATCGCGGTCAACGTGATGAAGGCGGTGCGCACGCATGCGGACTACGTGCGCGTCGCGTGCGACGAAGGCGCGGACGCGATCGTGATGGGCGCGGGCCTGCCGCTCGATCTGCCCGATCTCACGCAGGGGCGCGACATCGCGCTGATCCCGATCCTGTCGGACAGCCGCGGGATCGCGCTGGTGCTGAAGAAGTGGATGAAGAAGGGGCGGCTGCCGGATGCGATCGTGATCGAGCATCCCGCGCATGCGGGCGGCCACCTCGGGGTCACGCAGATCGACGACATGCACGATGCGCGCTTCGATTTCGCGCGCGTGCTCGACGAGGCCGCGCAGGTGATGGCGTCGCTCGGCCTGGCGCGCGACACGATCCCGCTGATCGTCGCGGGCGGGATCAACAGTCACGACTCGGTGCGTGCGGCGCTCGCGGCCGGCGCGAACGGCGTGCAGGTCGGAACGCCGTTCGCGGTGACGGAGGAAGGTGACGCGCATCCGAACTTCAAGCGCGTACTGGCCGACGCGCTGCCCGACGACATCGTCGAATTCGTCAGCGTGACGGGGCTGCCGGCGCGCGCGGTGAAGACACCGTGGCTCGATCGTTACCTGCGCAACGAAACGCGCATTCGCGACAAGCTCGGCGCGTTCAGGCAGCGCTGCCCGACCGCGCTCGAGTGCCTGAGCGTCTGCGGGCTGCGCGACGGCATCGAAAAGTTCGGTCATTTCTGCATCGACACGCGGCTCGCGGCCGCGTTGCGAGGCGACGTCGCGAACGGCCTGTTCTTCCGCGGCCGCGAAGCGCTGCCGTTCGGCAACGCGATCCGCAGCGTGCGCGATCTGCTCGACCTGCTGCTGACGGGCCGTGCCGCGGCGACTGCGACAAACCGTCCGAGGTTTACGCTGGCTTGACGGATATCAAAACGACGAAAAGACCCTACGAGGAAAATGGAATGCATTCTTCAGGGGTCTTTACCATGCATAAAACGATTCGAACATGTGTCACCGCTGCCGCCGTCGCGGCGAGTCTGGTCACGATGCCCACGCTGTCGCACGCGGCGTCGCCGGGCGACGGGATCAACCAGGGTGACGTACTGGTCCGCCTGCGCGCGATCAGCATCCAGCCGAACGAGCGCGCGAGCGACACGCTCGGCGCGATCAACACCGGCGTGAACAACGCGATCGTGCCGGAACTCGACTTCACCTACATGATCCGCGACTACCTGGGCGTGGAGCTGATCCTCGGCACGTCGCGGCACCAGATGACGTCGAGCCTCGGCAATCTCGGCGGCGTGGGCGTGCTGCCGCCGACGCTGCTGCTGCAGTACCACTTCAACCATGCCGGCAAGGTGCGTCCGTACGTCGGCGCGGGCCTGAACTACACGTACTTCTACAACAACGGGCTCAACGTCGGCGGGGAAGGCGTGTCGATCAACAAGAGCAGCTTCGGTCCGGCGCTGCAATTCGGCGTCGACGTGCAGTTGACGAAGAAGGTGTTCATGAACGTCGACGTGAAGAAGATCTGGATGAGCACCGATGCGACGCTCGGCGACAAGGGCATCGGCACGCTGCACATCGATCCGCTGATCGTCGGCGTGGGCGTCGGGATGAAGTTCTAACGGTTCGCGGACAAGAACAGAGTTGGGGTTGGCGGCATGGCAGTCGGCATGCCGCTCTTTTTTTGTGCGGCCGGTTTACAGCTTGTCGTACTGGAAGCGCATCGCGGTGCCTTCGCGCGTAATGCGCTCCCACACGGCCCGCTTCTCGTCGTCGCTCAGGAACACCCAGTTCGACACTTCGCCGGCCGTGCGGCCGCAGCCCTTGCAGACTTCGTCGAAGAGGGTCGAGCACACGCCGATGCAGGGGCTGTCGGGCAGGTCGTGGAGATTGGAGGCCATCGGGAGGGTTCGCGCAGTGAGATCGTCAGGGCGTCATTTTAATGCATCGGGACGGGGCAGCCGGCGGACGCCGCTAGCGTGCCGTACGGTCGCGTTGCCGTGACGGTGCGGCCGGTCGGCCGAACGGTTGGACGATGGCCGGATCGCCGTCGGCGACGGCTGGCCCGCCGTGCCGGACAGGGCCGGGCACGGCGCGCGGCGCGTGTCGCAGCGCGTCGCGATTTCACCGGTGAAACGGCCGCATGCACCGCGCGTCGCGCGGGCCGCTTGTGCTGCATGCGGCACGCGGTTTCGCCACCGCTTTCTTTTCCCGATGGACAGACGCCGATTACCCGATAGAATTCCCCCGGAACGCCCCGCTGCGCGGGCCGCCCGAGCGGCCGGCGGCGGGAATCTGTTCCGTTTGCGCGACACGGGCATGATTTTTTTGTGACGGAGCGCGAATGGTGGTAGCGTTCGGGGTTTTCGAGGGGCGGCGTGCCGGAACGCGCCGCCATGACGAGGCAGACGGCAGCCGGACAAGCGGTCCGGCCGGAGGGAGAACGGGATGAAAGCAAACGTAGTGGGCCGGTTCGCAGCGCTCGCGCTGTGCGTGGGTGCATCGGCGGCGGCGGCGAAGGATACGCAGCTCAATGTCTATAACTGGTCGGACTACATTGCGAAGGACACGATCCCGAACTTCGAGAAGCAGGCGGGCATCAAGGTCCGCTACGACAATTACGACAGCGACGACACGCTGCAGGCGAAGCTGCTGACGGGCAGCTCGGGCTACGACATCGTCGTGCCGACCAGCAACTACGCGGGCAAGCAGATCGCCGCCGGCATCTTCACGCCGCTCGACAAGTCGAAGCTGCCGAACCTCAAGTACCTCGATCCGCAACTGATGGCGCTCGTCGCCGGCGCGGACCCGGGCAACAAGTATTCGGTGCCCTGGGCGTACGGCACGACCGGTCTCGCATACAACCTGACGAAGGCGCAGCAGGCGCTCGGCAAGGTCCCGCTCGACAACTGGGACATCCTGTTCAAGCCGGAAAACATCTCGAAGCTGAAGACCTGCGGCGTGTCGGTGCTCGACGCGCCGGACCAGATGTTCGCGGCGGCGCTGCACTACATCGGCAAGGATCCGATGAGCACGAACCCGGCCGACTACAAGGCCGCGATGGAGGTGCTGAAGAAGATCCGCCCGTACATCACGCAGTTCAACTCGTCGGGCTACATCAACGATCTGGTCGGCGGCGACATCTGCTTCGCGTTCGGCTGGTCGGGCGACGTCGTGATCGCGAAGCATCGCGCGATCGAGGCGAAGAAGCCGTACAAGGTCGAGTACTACATTCCGAAGGGCGGCGCGCCGGTCTGGTTCGACGTGATGGCGATCCCGAAGGACGCGAAGAACAAGGACGCCGCGCTGCAGTGGATCAACTACATCGAGGATCCGAAGGTGCACGCGGCGATCACGAACGCCGTGTACTACCCGAGCGCGAACGCCGAGTCGCGCAAGTACGTGCGGCCCGACGTCGCGAACGATCCGGCCGTCTATCCGCCGGCCGACGTCGTGAAGACGCTGTTCCTGCTCAAGCCGCTGCCGCCTGAAATCCAGCGTCTGCAGACGCGTCTGTGGACCGAGCTGAAATCGGGCCGCTGAAGCGAGCCGGAGTCAGCCAGCAGTCATGAAGCCCCTGGTGTCCCCGGGGGCTTTGTTCGTCAAACGCAGGAGAGAAGCAGCACATCATGAATAGCCAGTCGGGTGCGCCGGTCGCGGGCGCACCGTCCTTCGTTCCTCCGTCCGGCGCCGATACGCGCGCCGAGAATTTTGTCCAGATCGTCGACGTCGTCAAGAAATTCGGCGACACCGAAGTGGTGCGCAACGTGAACCTGACGGTGCGCCAGGGTGAGCTGTTCGCGCTGCTCGGCAGCTCGGGTTCCGGCAAGTCGACGCTGCTGCGCATGCTGGCGGGCCTCGAGACGGTCACGTCGGGCAAGATCCTGATCGACAGCGAGGACCTCGCACAGATGCCGCCGTACAAGCGGCCCGTGAACATGATGTTCCAGTCGTATGCGCTGTTCCCGCACATGTCGGTCGAATCGAACGTCGCCTACGGCCTGAAGCAGGAAGGCACGCCGAAGGTGGAGCTGAAGGAGCGCGTCGCCGCGGCGCTCGAGCTCGTGCAGATGAGCAAGTACGCGAAGCGCAAGCCGCACCAGCTGTCGGGCGGCCAGCAGCAGCGCGTCGCGCTCGCGCGTTCGCTCGTCAAGCGCCCGAAGGTGCTGCTGCTCGACGAGCCGATGTCGGCGCTCGACAAGCAGATCCGCCAGCGCACGCAGATCGAGCTCGTCAACATCCTGAACAAGGTCGGCGTCACCTGCATCATGGTCACGCACGACCAGGAAGAGGCGATGACGATGGCGAACCGGCTCGCCGTGATGAGCGAAGGGCAGATCGTGCAGATCGGCTCGCCGAACGAAGTCTACGAATATCCGAACAGCCGCTTCTCGGCCGAGTTCATCGGCTCGACCAACCTGTTCGAAGGCGTCACCGTCGAGGACGAACCCGATTACGTGTACATCGAATCGCCGGAGCTGCCGAGCCGGCTGTACGTGAGCCACGGGATCACGGGCCCGCTCGGGATGCCGGTCACGGTGTCGGTGCGCCCCGAGCGGATCGCGCTCACCCGCAAGCCGCCCGAAGGCGCGTTCAACTGGGCGCACGGGAAGATCACCAACGTCGCGTACATGGGCGGCTACTCGCTGTATCACGTGAAGCTCGACGCGGGCAAGACGGTGATCGCGAACGTGTCGAGCCTCGCGATCTCCGAGCTCGACACGCCGGCGCTCGGCGACGAGATCTACGTGCGCTGGAGCGCGACGGCCGGCGTGGTGCTGACGTCATGAGCACGCTCAAGTCCCTGCTCGCATGGCCCGTGCGGCGCTTCAACCTGACCGGCGGCTCGGCGGTCGTCGCGGGGCCGTACACGTGGCTCGTGCTGTTCTTCCTGGTGCCGTTCGTGCTGGTCGTGAAGATCAGCTTCGCGGAGCTGCAGCTCGGCATCCCGCCGTATACGGAACTCGCGTCGTACGCGGACGGCGTGGTGCACATCGCGCTGAACCTGTCGCACTACGCGTTCCTGCTCACCGACAGCCTGTATTTCGCGACCTACGTGAATTCGGTGGTGGTCGCGGCGATCACGACGCTGCTGTGCCTGCTGATCGGTTATCCGATGGCGTACTACATCGCGCGTTCGAACCCGGCGACCCGCAACCTGCTGATGATGGGTGTGATGCTGCCGTTCTGGACGTCGTTCCTGATCCGCGTGTACGCGTGGATCGGGATCCTGAAGAACAACGGGCTCCTGAACAACTTCCTGATGTGGATCGGCCTGACCCATACGCCGATCGAGCTGTACCGCACGAACTACGCGGTGTACATCGGGATGGTGTATTCGTACCTGCCGTTCCTCGTGATGCCGCTGTACGCGCATCTCGTGAAGATGGACCTCCGCCTGCTCGAAGCCGCGTACGATCTCGGCGCGAAGCCGTGGAAGGCGTTCGTGCAGATCACGCTGCCGCTGTCGAAGAACGGGATCATCGCGGGCTGCCTGCTGGTGTTCATTCCGGCGGTCGGTGAGTACGTGATTCCGGAACTGCTCGGCGGCGCGAACACGCTGATGATCGGCCGCGTGATGTGGAACGAGTTCTTCAACAACGCAGACTGGCCGATGGCGTCGGCCGTGACCTGCGCGATGGTGCTGCTGCTGCTCGTGCCGATGGCGATGTTCCAGCACTTCCAGGCGAAGGAGCAGGAGGGCCGCCGTCGATGAAGCCGAATCGCTACCTGCAGTTCGCGGCGCTGTTCGCCGGCTTTGCGTTCCTGTACATCCCGATCATCAGCCTGATCGTCTATTCGTTCAACGAGTCGAAGCTCGTCACCGTGTGGTCGGGCTTCTCGTTCCGCTGGTACTCGGCGCTCGCGGAGGACGACGAGCTGCTGACGGCCGCGTGGCTGTCGCTGAAGATCGGCGTGCTGACCGCGTTCGCGTCGGTGTTCATCGGCACGTGGGCCGGCTTCGTGCTCGCGCGGATGGGGCGCTTTCGCGGCTTTGCGCTGTTCAGCGGGATGATCAACGCGCCGCTGGTGATCCCCGAGGTGATCCAGGGGATCTCGCTGCTGCTGCTGTTCATCGAGCTCGCGAAGTGGATCGGCTGGCCGGCCGAGCGCGGCGTGTTCACGATCTGGCTGGGCCACGTGATGCTGTGCATCTCGTACGTCGCGATCATCGTGCAGTCGCGCGTGCGCGAACTGAACCCGTCGCTCGAGGAAGCGGCGCTCGATCTCGGCGCGACGCCGCTGAAGGTGTTCTTCACGATCACGCTGCCGCTGATCTCGCAGGCGCTGATCGCGGGCTGGCTGCTGTCGTTCACGCTGTCGATCGACGACCTCGTGCTGTCGGCGTTCCTGTCGGGCCCCGGCTCGACGACGCTGCCGCTCGTCGTGTTCTCGCGCGTGCGCCTCGGCCTGAACCCGGAGATGAATGCGCTCGCGACGCTGTTCATCGTCGCGGTGACGGCGGGCGTCGTGATCGCGAACTTCGTGATGCTGCGCCAGGAACGCAAGCGGATGGCCGCGTTCGCCGCCTGACGCGCTCGCGCACAGGTTGCCGACGCAACGAATAACGCCCGGTGCCGACGACGAGTCGGCCCGGGCGTTTTGTTTGGCATGCGAGCCGCGTGCGGCTTACGCGCCGAACGCCGCCTTCGCGAGCAACCCGAGCGCCACGCAGACGAGCACCGCAGCGAAGCCGGCCTGCACGTGCCGCGCGGACAGGTGCCGGGACGCGCTGCGGCCGATCGCCATCCCGATTGCCGTCGCGACCGTGAACCACAGCGTCATGTCGAGCGGCGCGCGCGTGCCCGACACGAGCGTCGCGAACACGCCGCCGGTGCCGACCAGCGCGATCACCATCAGCGACGTCGCGACCACGCCGTGCATCGACACGTTCGTGAACTTGCGCAGCATCGGCACGATCACGAAACCGCCGCCGACACCGAGCAAGCCTGTCATCAGCCCCGTCACCGCGCCGGTCGACGCGAGCGCGAGCCCGACCGGCCACGACCAGACGAGCCGGCCCGTGTCGGGATTCACGCGGCCGACGCACAGCGGCGACGCGTCCGCGTCGCCGGGCGCATGACGCAGCGCCTGCCGCAGCAGGCGGCCCGCGACGACCAGCATCGTCAGCGCGAACAGCGCCAGCAGCACGCGTTGCGGCAGCACGTGCGCGAGCTTCACGCCGAGCGTCGTGAGCGGCACGCCGGCGACGGCCATCAGCAACGCCGCGCGATAGCGCACGAGCCCGCGGCGAAACCCTTCGAGCGCGCCGAGCGCGGCGCTGCCCGCGACCGCGACGAGCGCGACGGGCGTGGCCTGCTGCATCGGCCAGCCCATCCCGACGACGAGCGCGGGCACCGCGAGAATGCCGCCGCCCGCACCGGTGAGGCCGAGCACGGCGCCGACGAGACTGCCGAGTACGAGGGAAATCAGCATGGTGTCATCGGATTCCGGTCAACGTGCGATCGCGGGCTTCGCGAGCCATTCGCGGCCCTTGAGCATCGCCTTCCAGTAGAGCGGCGGCAGCACGCGCTCCTTGAGCAGCCACGCGAGCCGCGACGGGCGCCGGCCGTCGATCAGCCACGCGGGGAAGGTCGGCGCGACCTTGCCGCCGTACAGGAATTCCGCGAGCACGATCTTGCCGCGCTCGACGGTGAGCGGGCACGAGCCGTAGCCGTCGTACGCGGCGTCGCCGCGCGCGCGGCCCAGCGACGCGAGCACGTTGTGCGCGACGACGGGCGCCTGCTTGCGGGCCGCGGCGGCGGTTTTCGCATTGGTCGTGTTGGTGACGTCGCCGAGCGCGAAGATGTCCGCGAACTGCTTGTGCCGCAGCGTCGCCGGATCGACGTCGATCCAGCCGGCCGCGTCGGCGAGCGGGCTCGCGCGCACGAAATCGGGCGCCTTCTGCGGCGGCACGACGTGGATCATGTCGAACGGGCGCTCGACGGTTTCCGTGCCGCCGTCGGGCAGCGCGCGCTTGAACGTCGCGCGCCGCGCCGGCCCGTCGATCGCGACGAGGTTGTGGCCGAACGACAGCGCGATGTCGTAGCGTTTCACGTACTCCATCAGCGCGGGCACGTAATCGGCGACCCCGAACAGCGCGCCGCCCGCGTTCAGGAACTCGACGTTCGCGGCACCGAGGCGGCCCGCGCGCCGCCAGTGATCGCACGACAGGTACATCGCCTTTTGCGGGGCGCCCGCGCACTTGATCGGCATCGGCGGCTGCGTGAACAGCGCATTGCCGCCGCGGAACGCCTGCACCAGTTCCCACGTGTACGGCGCGAGATCGTAGCGATAGTTCGACGTGACGCCGTTGCGGCCGAGCGTTTGAGCGAGGCCGTCGATCGCGTGCCAGTCGAGCTTGAGGCCCGGGCACACGACCAGCTTGAGGTAGCCGATGCGCCGGCAGCCGTCGAGCACCACCGTGTGCGTGTCGGGCTCGAAGCCGGCGACGGCGGCCCGGATCCATTTCACGCCGCGCGGCAGCAGGTCGACGATCGGGCGCGCGGTCGTGTCGGGCCGGAACACGCCCGCGCCGACCATCGTCCAGCCCGGCTGGTAGTAGTGCGTATCGGCCGGGTCGATCACCGCGATATCGAGCGATGCGTCGCGTGCCAGCAGGCTCGACGCGACCGCGACGCCGGCCGCACCCGCGCCGACGATCACGATGTCGTGCCGCGCGTCGACGGCCGGCGCGGCCTGGCGGCCGTCTTGCGCGAGATCTCGCGTGAGACGCGGTGCGAGCGCGCCGAGGTCGTAGCCGGCCGTGGCGGCGATCGCGACGATGTCGCCGGCCGGGCGACGGCCTGCCTGCGAGAGCGCCCACAGCGTCGCCGAACGCGTGCCGCTGCGGCAGTACGCGAGTACCGGGCCGGCGAGCGACGCGACGAGCGTGCCGAACTGCGCGGCCTGGTCGTCGGTGACCTTGCCGGTGTCGACGGGCAGGTAGTGCACGGCGATGCCGAGCGGCGCGGCGGCGGCGCGGATCTCGGCGACGGTCGGCTGGTCGGCGCCTTCGCCGTCGGGGCGGTTGCAGACGATCGTGCGGATGCCGGCCGCGTGCAGCGCGGGCAGGTCGGTCGCGGCGATCTGGGGCGAGACCGACAGCAGGTCGGTCAGCGGGCGGATGGTCATGTCGGGGGTTCTCCGGTCGGGGCGGCGGCTCAGATCGCGTCGAGCGGGATCTTCAGGTAGCGCACGCCATTGTTTTCGGGCTCGGGCAGGTGGCCGGCGCGCATGTTGACCTGCACCGACGGCAGCATCAGCACGGGCATGTCGAGCGTCGCGTCGCGCGCGGTGCGCATGGCGACGAAATCGTCCTCGGTCACGCCGTCCTTCACGTGCACGTTCGCGCGACGCTGCTCGGCCACCGTCGTCACGAACTGCACGTCGCGGCCGCCCGGCTGGTAGTCGTGGCACAGATACAGGCGCGTGTCGGGCGGCAGGGCGAGCACGCGCGCGATCGAACGGTACAGCGTGCGCGCGTCGCCGCCCGGGAAGTCGCAGCGGGCGGTGCCGTAGTCGGGCATGAACAGCGTGTCGCCGACGAACGCCGCGCGCTGCGTCGCGTCGTCGACGCAGTAGGTCAGGCACGCCGGCGTATGGCCCGGCGTGTGCAGCGCGCGGATCGTCAGCGCGCCGAGCGCGAGCGTGTCGCCGTCGTCGAGCAGGCGGTCGAACTGGCGGCCGTCCTGCGCGAAGCCGGGGCCGGCGTTGAACAGCGTGCCGAATACGTGTTGCACGCGGCGCACGTGGGCACCGATCGCGATCTGTCCGCCGACATGCGCCTTCAGGTACGGCGCGGCCGACAGATGGTCGGCATGCACGTGCGTTTCCAGCAGCCAGTGGACGGTCGCGCCGAGTTCGGCGACGCGCGCGATCAGCCGGTCGGCGCTGGCGGTGTGCGTGCGGCCGGATTTCGGGTCGTAGTCGAGCACGCTGTCGATCAGCGCGCATGCGCGGCTTTCGGTGTCGAGCAGCAGATAGCTGACGGTGTGGGTCGCCGGGTCGAAAAAGCCTTCGACCGACAGCAGGGGGGCATGGCTCACGGGATGTCCTCGATCGGGTTCTGCGTCTGCAATCGGACATCCCATGTTCAAGAAGCATGCCAATTCGCGCCGCGCTGCCGGATGATGTGGCAGGTAATTGATTCGGCTCGGATTTTTGGCGTGGCCGCGGTGGGTCGCAGGCACCGGCGACGGGGTGCTGTCGACGTCGACTGCCATATCTGGCAGCGTCGTGGCAGAATTGGCAGTCTGCCTGGCAGTCCGTCCGCCCATCCGTTTCCGAGCCTCCCGATGAATCCGCACGACACCATTCCGATCGTTCCCGCGCCGTCGCGCGACGTCATGCCCGACGTGCGCGCGCTCGTCGCGTATCTGGAACAGGATCCGCAGCCGATGATCGTCGTCGATCCCGACTACCGCATCCTCGCCGCGAACGATGCGTACCGGCGCCAGTTCGGCGTGGCGGGCGTCGAGCACGTCGGCCGGCACTGCTTCCGGGTTTCGCATCATTACGACGTGCCGTGCGACCAGGCGGGCGAGCATTGCCCGATGAAGCAGGCGCGCGAGTCGCGCAGCCTGAACCGCGTGCTGCACATACACCATACGCCGCGCGGCCCCGAGCACGTCGACGTGGAGTTGCGGCCGATCTTCGATGCGCGCGGCGACGTGATCGCCTACGTCGAGCGGCTGACGACGGTGCGCAGCGCGTCGGCGCAGCCGAGTGCGGAAGGGCTCGTCGGCGGCGCAGACGCGTTCAATGCGGCGCTCGGCGCGCTGCAGCGCGTCGCGCCGTCGATGCTGCCCGTGCTGCTGCTCGGCGAATCGGGTACCGGCAAGGAACTGTTCGCGCGGGCGCTGCACGAGGCGAGCGAGCGTGCGATGGGGCCGTTCGTGGTGGTCGACTGTTCGGGCATCGCCGAGACCCTGTTCGAGAGCGAACTGTTCGGCTACGAGAAGGGCGCGTTTACCGGTGCGAACCAGCGCAAGCCGGGCCTCGTCGAGACCGCGCAGGGCGGCACGCTGTTTCTCGACGAGATCGGCGACGTGCCGCTGCCGATGCAGGTGAAGCTGCTGCGGCTGATCGAGTCGGGGACGTTCCGGCGCGTCGGCGGCGTCGAGGCGCTGCGCGCGGATTTCCGGCTCGTCGCGGCGACCCACAAGCCGCTGCGCGAGATGATCGACGACGGCCGGTTCCGTCAGGACCTGTACTACCGGATCAACGCGTTCCCGATTCCGCTGCCCGCGCTGCGCGAGCGGCGTGGCGACGTCGCGCTGCTGGCCGAGTCGATCCTGCGGCGCATCGCGAACGCGCGCGCCGGCGCGGGCGACGCGAGCGCGCGGCCGTTCGCGGCCCGGCCGTTCGTGCTGACCGAGCGCGCGCGCGCGTGCCTCGACGCGTATGCATGGCCGGGCAACATCCGCGAACTGCGCAACGTGCTCGAGCGCGCGTGCCTGTTCGCGGACGACGGCACGATTCGCGTCGAGCATCTGCCGGCCGAGCTGGTCGCGGCGTCGGTGACACCACCGGCGCGTGCGGCGGACGCGCGCGGCGTGTCGGACGCGGAGCTCGTGCGGCTTGCGAGCACGTTCGACGGCACGCGCAAGCAACTGGCCGAGCACGTCGGGATGAGCGAGCGCACGCTGTACCGGCGGATGAAGACGCTCGGGCTCGGGGTGCGCGACCGGTGAGCGGGCGCGTCGTGCCTGGCTGCCGCCGACCGGTCGCATCAAGCGGCAAGCTGATGGACGGCGGCGCGCCGCCTGTGCCGAATGCGGACCCGAACGCCCGGCCCGTGTTCCTTCGCGACATGACGAAGCGCGGGCGCGCGATCGGCCTGCACGACGATCGCCGATTGCCCGGCCGGTCGGGCGAGCTGGCAGTCGGCTGTCATGATTGACGATAAAAAATGACTGTTCTGCACAAAATAATTATCGTTTTACGATAATTATCTGGCTTACAATCGATGCGTGTTCACACCGTATCGAGGAGGTCGCATGCATTCCGATCGCATTGCCCGTATCAGTCAGCGCATGGCTACCGTCACGCTGTGGTTCATCGTCGGCATGCTGGTGCTCAACGCCGCGTGCTGGGCGTTCCCGTCGTTGAGCGCGGCCACCGGGCCCGGCCTCGTATTCGGCCTCACCGATTCGGTGGTCACGAACCTGGGCGTCGATGTCGGCGCGTTCCCGTGGTGGCAGAAGGCTGTCGGCATCCTGCTGTCGAGCGTCCCGCTCGTTGCGCTCGCGGGCGGCCTGCGCCACTTGCGCGAGCTGTTCCGGACCTACGCTCGGCGCGACTATTTCTCGGCGCAGGCGGCCGGCCATCTCGGCAAGACGGGGCGCGCGATCGGTCTGTGGGTGCTGTTGAGCCTGCTGTGCGAACCGCTGCTGAGCGTGTGGGCGACGTTTCGCGAACCGGTCGGCCATCGCGTCGTCAGCATCGGCTTCAGCCTGCCGTACGTCGTCGCGCTGTTCACGGCGGCCTGTATCGCGGTGATCGCGCACATCCTGCGGCAGGCGAGCGAGCTCGATGCCGAACACCGGCAGTTCGTCTGAGGCGCGCGATGTCGATCGTGGTCAAACTCGATGTGATGCTCGCGACCCGCAAGGTCCGCTCGAAGGATCTCGCGGCGGCCGTCGGGATCACCGAACCGAACCTGTCGCTGCTCAAGCAAGGCAAGGTCAAGGGCATCCGCTTCGCGACGCTGGAGGCGATCTGCCGGTATCTCGACTGTCAGCCGGGCGACCTGCTCGCGTTCAGCGATGACGGCGGCGGCGAGCCGGATTGACGTGCCGCACGCGCCGAGCGTCGACGCGGCGCGGCGGCGTCGGCCGGGCATCGTGGCAGTTGCAGGCGTGATCGCCGTGTTGCTGCATGCGATCGGTTGGTATGCGCTGCAGCGGATGCCGGCGGCGCGCCGGCCGGTTGCGGCCCGGGTCGATGCGTCGTCGGGCCGGATTGCATTGAGCGTCCGGTTGATTCCCGTGACGCCCGAACCTGCGCCCGCAACCGAGGTCGACCGGCGCACCGGTCCGACAGCAGCCATGCGAGAGACGCGCGAACCGAAAAGCCGTTCCGGCGCAGCGGCGACGCCGCGCCGGGCGACACGTTCGCTTGCGGCCGCGCCCGCGCAGGCAACGACCGGCGGCGCGCCGGATTCGGCTGAAAGCAGCCCGGTGCGTGCGCCGACCCCCGAGGTCGACTGGGGGCGTGATCTGGCGACGATCGGCACGCGTCGTGCGACGGGGCGCAGCCCTGCGGCGGCCACGGTCGGTGCGCTGGGCGCAGCGTCCGGCCTCCCGGCCGCGCGTCGCCATTCGGTCGACGAGACGCTGGCAAGCGGGGTGGCGGACGCACGGCGCGCCGACTGCCGACGCGCCTACTCGGGTGCCGGCTTGCTCGCACTCCCGATGCTCGCGCTGGATGCGGTTCGCGATACGGGCTGCAAGTGGTGAGGAAGCACGCGGCTCGGCGCTGCCGGTGAGACGCGATCGCGCGGCGTTTTCGACGCGCGGCCGGATACGAGCCGGTTCGCCTGACGACGTGTCCGGGCGGCGCGCAACGGCCACGCACCGCCCGGGCTGCCGGGGCGTTGGACCCTCAACGCGCCGGCGCAAGCTGCGCCATCGCCTCGCGCATGAAGCCGAGCAGCGTGTCGTCGACCCATGAGTCCTTCGTCAGCGCCGGCTCGGTCATCATCGCGTTGCGGAATTTCGCGTGCGTGGCCGGGTCGTTGCCCGCGTAGCTGCGGAACAGGTCGAGCCAGCGTTGCGCGAGCGCGCGGCCTTCCGGTGAATCGGGCTGCGCGCCCGCATCGATCGCGTCGCGCACGTCGCCCATCAGTTGCGGCCATTCCATCGAGCGTTCACCGAAGTGCGCCCGCATGAAGCGGATCTCGTCCGGCGCGAGATACTTCTCGAAGATCCGCATCTTCGTTTCCGCGGACGCGCGCAGCACATAGTCGCGCAGCACGGTCGAGATGCCGAGTTTCGACTGCATCGACGGTTCGCGCTCGTGCATCAGGTTGAGCTTCGCCAGCAGCCGCGGATCGTTGTTCGTGTCGCGCACGAGCAGCGCCATCCAGCGGCCGGCAAGCGCGCGAGCGCGCTCGTCCTCCGGCGGCACGCCCGCGTCGTGCAGCGCACGCACGTCGGCGACGAGCGCTGTCCATTCCGCGTCGCCGGCCTGGCTCTTGCGATACATCGGCAGGCGCGCGAGTTCTTCCTCGGAAAAGTATTTGTCGTACACGGTCATCAACTCCAGTGTGGTGAGCCAGTCGGCCAGCTCCGGCTCCGTGCCCGCGGCGAGCTGCGCGTGCAGGTGCACGAGACGCTCGCGCAGCTGCGCGGTCTGCGCGAGCTGGTGGTCGAGCGACGCGATCTGCCTCGCGACGAGCGCGACGAGCGGGGTGCCGGGCCGGTTCAGGTAGTCGCCGATTTCGGCGAGCGACAGTCCGAAGCGACGCAGGGCCTGGATCTGGTGGAGCCGGGCGATGTCGTCGCGGTCGTACAGCCGGTAGCCGTTGTCGGCACGCGCCGAAGGCGTCAGGAGGCCGATCGCGTGATAGTGATGAAGCGTGCGGACGGTCAGGCCGCTGCGTTTCGCCAGTTCTCCCACTTTCAGCCGCATGGTGTCCTCCGTTCGGTGCGCACACTGGAGTCTCGAACGTTACGCTACGTGAGGGTCAAGCGGAAGATCGCGGATCGGCGCGCGGGGTTGGTCCCGCGCGCCCGACGCAAACGGCGCGCTATTGCGGTCATTGCGGTGGCGGCGGCGCGTCGGGCGTGACCGCGCGCGCCTGGGCGCCGGGGGAGATTCGAGCCGCGTTGCCGATGTCGCCGGCCGGGTCGGCCTTTCCAGCCTTTTCGGCTTTTTCAGCCTTGCCGGCTTTGCCGGCCGGGTCGACCGGCGGCGTGCCCATCGCCTGATAGAGCCGCGCGGTATCCGCGAAGCGTGCGCCGGTCGCGCGGATCTCGTCGAGCCGCGCGTTGCGGTACTGCAGCTCGCTTGCTCGCGCGGCCGACGGCGGCAGCGCGCCGAGCCGCACGCGGGCGGCCGCGTCGTCGTACGCGCCGCGCGCGGACAGCGCGGCCCGCGACGACGCATCGAGCGCCTCAGCATCGTGCTCGAGCGCGGCGAGCGAATCCGCGACGTTCTGGAAGGCGGCGAGCACGGTCTGTTTGTACTGGTCGACCGCCGCCTCGTAGGTCGCCTTCGCCGCACGGCGCTGCGCGAGTAGCGCGCCGCCGTGGAACAGCGGCTGGCTCAGCGACGCACCGACGTTCCAGATCGAACCGGCGCCCGACAGCATCGCCGGCCAGCTGAAACCGCCTTTGCCCATCGCGGCCGACAGCGACAGCTGCGGGAACAGTTGCGCGGTCGCGAGGCCGACTTCGGCGGCGGCTGCCTTCAGCCCCGCGTCGGCGGCCTGGATGTCGGGGCGGCTTTGCAGCAGGTCTGACGGCACGACCACCGGTACTTGCGCGGGCAGGTGAAGGTCGGCGAGCGTGAGATCAGCGGGCGGCCGGTCGGGCGTACGGCCGACCAGCACGGCCAGCGCATGGCGCGCCGAGTCGCGCTGCTGGCGCAGCGCGGGCAGGCTCGCGGCGAAGGTGTCCGCGCTTTGCTGCGCGTTCAGTGCGTCGCTGCGCGATGCCGAGCCGAGCGCGTAGCGGCGTTGCGCGTCGTGCGCCTGGTCGTTCGCGAGCGCGACGAGCCGTTCGGTGGTGGCGATCTGCGCGTTGAGCACCGACACCGTGATCGATGCGGTGACGATGTTCGCGGCGAGTGCCCGGCGTGCCGATTCGAGCTGGAACGCGCTGACGTCGACGCGTTTCGCAAGCGCCCGGTTCGCGAAGCGCGATACGCCGAACAGGTCGACCGTATAGCTCGCCTGCAGTTGCCCGACGAACGTGTCGTACAGCAACGTCGGCGCGCCGAGCGCAGGGATCGGCACGCCGAGCGCACGCTGGCGCGTGGCCTGGCCGCCGGCGTCGATCGACGGCAGCATCGAGCTGCCGATCTGCCCGCGCAACTGCTCGCGCGCGGCATCCAGCGAGTGCGCGGCGGCGCTGAGCGTCGGGCTGTTGCGCAGCCCTTCGTCGACGAGTGCGTTCAGCGCATCCGAACGGTACTGCGTCCACCAGTCGGGCACGGGCTGCGCGCCGACGTCGAACTGCTGCGCGACGCCTTGCGCGGCGACGGTCTGCGGCACTTGCGGCGCGGCGCCGTAATGCGCGGGCGACGGCATCGCGGGCGGCTCGCCGCTCGGCGCGAACCACGCGCAGCCGGCGAGCGGGCCGGCGAGGCTCGCGGCCGCGACCACCCGCGCGGCCTTCGTTTTCAGGTTCATCGACAGTTCCATGGTCAGGCTCCCGACGGCGCGGCAGGCGTGCCGCCGTCGTGCGGCGGGGCGTCGCGCGGGTCGCGTTCGTCGCGCTTCACGCGGAACCACGCGGCGTACAGCGCGGGCAGGTAGAACAGCGTCAGCACGGTCGCGCTCGTGATGCCGCCCATCAGCGCGGTCGCCATCGGCCCGAAGAAGTTCGAGCGCAACAGCGGGATCAGCGCGAGCACGGCGGCCGCGGCCGTCAGCGTGATCGGGCGGAAGCGCCGCACGGTCGCGCCGACGATCGCGTCGAAGCGTCCGTGGCCGGCCGCGATGTCCTGCTCGATCTGGTCGACGAGAATCACCGAGTTGCGCATGATGATCCCGAACATCGCGATCACGCCGAGCATCGCGACGAAGCCGAACGGCTGGCCGAACAGCAGCAGCGTGCCGACCACGCCGATCAGGCCGAGCGGGGCGGTCAGCACGACCATCAGCACGCGCGAGAAACTCTGCAGCTGGATCATCAGCAGCGTGAACACGGCGATCGCCATCAGCGGCATCTGCGCGTTGATCGACGTCTGCGCCTTCGCACTTTCCTCGACCGACCCGCCGATGTTGATCTGGTAGCCGACCGGCAGTTGCGCGCGCAACGCATTCAACTTGCCGTCGATCGCATGCGTGACGTCGATGCCCTGTGCGCCGGCGCGGACGTCGGACTGCACGGTGATGGTCGGCTGGCGGTCGCGTTCCCACACGACGCCGTATTCGAGCGTCGGCGTGAAGCGGCCGAGCGAACCGAGCGGCACGGGGCCGTTCGGCGTCGGCATCGCGAGGCCCGCGAGCTGCGCGGGATCGACGCGATCGGCGCGCGGCGCACGCAGGTCGACCGCGATCAGCTTGTCGCGTTCGCGGTATTGCGTGACGGTCGTGCCGGACAGCGTCATCGCGAGGAAGCTCGACACGTCCTGCGACGTGACGTTCAGCTCGCGCGCCTTCTTCTGGTCGAGCTCGAAGCGCACCGAACGTTCGGCCGGCTCGTCCCAGTCGAACTGCACGTTCACCGTGCGCGCGTCGCCGCGCATCGTCGCCGCGACCTTCTCGGCGATCGCGCGCACCGTCGCGATGTCGTCGCCGCTCACGCGGAACTGCACGGGATAGCCGACGGGCGGCCCGTTCTCGAGCCGCGACAGGCGCCAGCGCACGGCCGGGAAGCGGTCGCGCAGCGTGGTCTCGAGCCAGGCCGCGAGCTTCTCGCGATCCTCGACCGATTTCGCGGTGACGACGAACTGCGCGAAGTTCGGCAACTGCAGCTGTTGGTCGAGCGGCAGGTAGAAGCGCGGCGCGCCGCTGCCGACGAAATTCACCGAATGGTCGATTTCGGGCCGCTTGTCGAGCACCTTCTCGAGGCGTTCGGTCTCGCGCAGCGTCGCCGCGAACGACGCGCCTTCGGGCAGCCGCAGGTCGATCAGCAGCTCGGGGCGATCGGAGCTCGGGAAGAATTGCTGCGGCACGAGCGAGAAGCCCGCCAGCGCGACCACGAACAGGGCGCCGGTGATCAGCAGCACGACGAAGCGCCGCTCGATGCACCAGTCGATCCAGCCGCGCAAGCGCGTGTAGAAGCGCGTGTCGTAGATGTCGTGCTCGTGATCGTCCGGCAGGTGCGCTTCGTGCGCGTGCTTCTTGCGTTCGGGCAGCAGGTGGAAGCCCAGCAGCGGGATCAGCACGACGGCCGCGAACCACGATGCGATCAGCGCGATCGCCGACACCTCGAAGATCGAGCGCGTGTACTCGCCGGTACTCGATTTCGCGAGCGCGATCGGCAGGAAGCCCGACACGGTGACGAGCGTGCCCGTCAGCATCGGGAACGCGGTGCTCGTGTACGCGAATGCGGCGGCGCGCGCGCGGCTGTAGCCCTGCTCGAGCTTCACGGCCATCATCTCGACCGCGATGATCGCGTCGTCGACGAGCAGCCCGAGCGCGAGCACGAGCGTGCCGAGCGACACCTTGTGCAGCCCGATGTCGAACAGGTACATGAACAGGGCGGTGACGGCGAGCACGACCGGAATCGAGATCACGACGACCATTCCGGTGCGCAGGCCGAGCGACACGAGGCTCACGACCAGCACGATCGCGACCGCTTCGGCGACGGCTTCGAGGAAGTCGTCGACGGAATGCGCGACCGCATGCGGCATGCTCGACACCAGCGTCAGCTTGAGGCCGGCCGGCAACCGCGCCTGCAGATCCTTCGATTCGGCGTCGAGCGCCTTGCCGAGCCGGATCACGTCGCCGCCCGGCTGCATCGTCACGCCGATGCCGAGCACGGCGTGACCGTTCGCACGCATCTGCGTGATGGCCGGATCGTCGTAGCCGCGCTTCACGGTGGCGAGATCGCCGAGCCGGAACGTTCGGCCGTTGATGCGGATCAGCGTGTCGGCGATCGTGGCGACGTTGTCGAACTGGCCGCTCGGCCGCACGAATACGCGGTCGTCGGCGGTCGTCAGCACGCCGGCCGACGAGATGTCGTTCTGCGCGTTGATCGCCTGCCCGAGTTGCTGCGGCGAGATGCCGAGGCGCGTGAGCTGCGCATTGTTCACCTCGATGAAAATCCGCTGGTCGGGATCGCCGAAATAGTCGACCTTGCCGACGCCGGGCACGCGCAGCAGCACGGTGCGCAGCTGGTCCGCATAGTCGTGGAGCTGCGCGGGCGTGAAGCCGTCGCCTTCGAGCGTCCAGATGTTGGTGTAGACGTCGCCGAACTCGTCGTTGAAGAACGGGCCCTGCACGCCGGGCGGCAGCGTATGGCCGATGTCGCCGACCTTCTTGCGGATCTGGTACCAGGTCTCGGGCACGTCCTGCACGGGCGCCGAGTCCTTCATCGTGAAGAAGATCAGCGATTCGCCGGGCCGCGAATAGCTGCGCAGGAAGTCGATGGCCGGCGTTTCCTGCAGCTTGCGGCCGATCCGGTCGGTCACCTGTTCCTGCACCTGCCGCGCGCTCGCGCCGGGCCAGAACGTGCGGATCACCATCACGCGGAACGTGAACGGCGGGTCTTCGGATTGCGCGAGCCGCGTGTACGCGAGGATGCCCGCGAGCGTCGCGAGCGCGATCAGGTAGACGACCAGCGCCTGGTGGCGCAGCGCCCATGCCGACAGGTTGAAGCGGCCTTCTTCGCGGGGGCTGCTCATGACGCGAAGTCCTCCGCGTGCAGCGGGGCGACCGGCCGCACCTTCTCGCCCGCGCTGACCGTGTGCACGCCTTGCAGCACGACGCGCTCGCCCGGCTGCAGCCCGCTCGACACGGTGACCGTGCGTTCGTTGAAGCGCGCGACGTCGACGCGGCGCAGCTCGAGCGTGTCGTCCTTCGTGCGCACGACCCACAGGGCCGGATGCGGGCCGTCGTGGAACAGTGCGGTCGCGGGCAGCGTGATGCTCGGCGCGTTGCCGGCAACCGGCGCGCCGTCGAACGCGACGTTCGCGGTCATCCCGAGGCGCACGGTCGGATCGGGCGCGGCGAGCGTGAGCTTCACACGCCAGGTGCGGCTTTGCGGATCGGCGGCCGGCGCGATTTCGCGCACCTTCGCGGCGAACTGGCGGCCCGGCAGCGACGGCAGCGTGACGCTCGCCGCGTGACCGGGCGCGAGCGATGCGAGCGCGGCCTCGGGCACGTCGCTGACGACGTCGACGTCGCCCGACCACGCGAGCTGGTAGACGGCCTGGCCGGCCGATACGTTCTGGCCGGTGTCGGCCTGCTCGGCGGTGATGGTGCCGGCGTGATCGGCGACGAGCGTCGCATAGCGGAGCTGGTTCTTCGCAAGCGCGAGCTGCTGCTGCGCCTGGTCGCGCTGCGCGAGCGCCGACGTGTAGCTGTTCTCGGTCTGCTCCAGCTGCGCCGTTGCGATCAGGTTCTCGCGCGCCTGCGCGCGATCGCGATCGCGCTGCTGCTTCGCGAACGCGAGGCTGTGCGACGCGGCATCGAGTTGCGCCTGCGCGCTCGCGACGTTCTTCTCGACGTCGGACGGATCAAGCAGCGCGACGACCTGGCCGGCCTTGACGGTATCGCCGAGCCGCACCTTGCGCTCGACGATCTTGCCCGCGATGCGGAACGACAGCGGCGTCGCATAACGTGGCTGGATCTCGCCGGGCAGCGTGGCGGCGGCCGCGGCGCCGTCGGCGCGCGCGGGCAGCGCGACGACCGGGCGCGGCGCGGGCGGCGCGGCTTCCTTCGGATGACAGGCGGCGAGGACGAGCGCGGTGCCGACCAGCAGCACGGCGCGGGAACCGGAGCGATTCACGAAACCCCCAGATGAGGTGAGAGCGGAACGAAGCCGGCAAGCGCGGCGGGCGCTTGCCCCGAGTGGCGCCAGTCCGGCGCACACGAACACAGCCGAACGGGGTCGTTCGGAAACTGCGGTGGATTCTAATACACTGCTGTATCTGAATGCAAAGATGAATCTGAAAGGAAGTTGGTGCTAGACTGCGCGCCATGAAACCTCAGCGCTTAACTCGCGAGCAGAGCAGGGACCAGACGCGCGAACGTCTGCTGACTGCCGCGCACCGCATTTTTATGAAGAAAGGCTTTGTCGCGGCGAGCGTCGAGGACATCGCCGCGGCGGCCGGCTACACGCGCGGCGCGTTCTACTCGAACTTCCGCAGCAAGTCGGAACTGCTGCTCGAATTGCTCGAGCGCGACCACGATTCGGTGCGGGCCGATTTCGAGGCGATCTTCGAGATAGGCGGGTCGCGCGAGCAGATGGAGTCGATGGCGCTCGCGTACTACCGGACGCTGTTTCGCGACGACGAATATTCGCTGCTGTGGGGCGAGGCGAAGCTGCAGGCGGCGCGTGACGCGAAGTTCCGCGTGCGCTTCAACCAGTTCCTGCACGGCAAGCGGCTGCAGATGGCCGAATTCATCCAGCGCTTCGCGGAGCGCGCGGGCACGCCGCTGCTGCTGCCGGCCGAGACGCTCGCGTTCGGCCTGATGTGCCTGTGCGACGGCGTGCAGTCGTACTACACGGCCGACCCGCAGCACGTGTCGGCCGACGTGGCCGAATCGGTGCTCGCAGGGTTCTTCGCACGGGTCGTGCTGGGGCGCGCGCCGGACTGAACGGCCGGGCGGGCGGACGGAGAAGCGGGCGCGGCCTACGGGTGGTGCGCCGGTGCGGCGACCGACAAGGCCACGACGCCACATCGGGCGCCGCGCACCGGCGCCGTCACCGCTCGCCGGTCATCCGCCGGTACGCGTCGAGCAGCGACGTCTTGTAGACGACGCCCGCGAGCGTCGGCTCGGCTTCGCTTTCGATCACCGGCAGCCGTTCGCCCTGGAACGCCATGAAGCGTTCGAGCGCGGTCGCGAGCGGCATGTCGGGCGTGAGCAGCGGAAACGGCGTATGCGTGTAGTGCGCGGCCGTCTTGTCGGTCGTGTCGCGCTTGTCGAGCAGGTCGGACGTGATGTCCTTCAGCGCGACCGCGCCGCGGAAGCGCCCGGCGTCGTCGGTCACGTACAGATACTTCACCGGATATTCGAGAAACACGCGCGTCATGTCGGCGACGCTCGCGGTGAGCGGCACGATCGTCTGCGCGGGCTGGATCAGCTCGCGCATCTGGGTGGTGCGCAGCCGCAGCCGTTCCTGTGCGTCCTGGTGATGGTGCAGCGTGATCTCGTACATCGACGTCGTGCCGGTCGCGCGCGCGACGAAATACGCGAACACGCACGACACCAGCAGCGGCAGCACGACCTGGTAGCTCAGCGTCATCTCGAAGATCATCAGGATCGCCATCAGCGGCGCCTGCGTGGCGCCGGCCAGAAACGCGCCCATCCCGACCATCGCATACGCGAAGTACGCGGACGTGTGGCCGGGCCACAGCGCGTGCATCGCGAGCCCGAACAGCGAACCGAACACGGCGCCGACGAACAGCGTCGGCGTAAACACGCCGCCGACCGCGCCGGAGCCTGCGGTCGCGGCGGTCGCGATCACCTTGAACACCAGCACCGCGACGAGCGCCTGCCAGGTCCACGGCGCATGCAGGATGTGGTTCACGACGCTGTAGCCGTTGCCCCACACGTCCGGAATCCACACCGAGATCACGCCGACCACGAGGCCGCCGAGCGCGAGCCGCACCGGCAGCGGCACGGGCAGCCGCTTGAACTGGTTCTTGGACGCATCGAGCAGGTGCAGGAACTGCGGCGCGAGCACGCCGCACAGCGCGCCGAGCACGACGAACAGCAGCACTTCGGCGCCCGTCACGGCCGGGAACACCGGCATCTCGTACGGTGGCCGGTAGCCGGCGAATTCCCGCATCACGATGTTCGCGACGACGGACGCGACGACCATCGGCCCGAAGCTCTCCATCGCGATCGTGCCGAGCACGATCTCGGAGACGAAGAACGCGCCGGCGATCGGCGCGTTGTACGCGGACGTGATACCGGCCGCGGCGCCGCACGCGACGAGCAGGCGCAGGCGCGGCGGGTCGAAGTGCACGAAGCGGCCGACCAGCGACGCCGCGAGCGCCGCGAGCTGCACCATCGGGCCTTCGCGGCCGATCGAGCCGCCGCTGCCGATCGTCAGCAGCGACGACACGCTGCGCCACAGGCTCTGCCGCACCGGCACGACGCCGTCGCCGAGCGCGACGGCTTCCATGTAGTCGATGTTGCCGGATTTTCGGTCGCCGCGCGTCGCGAGCAACAGCACGCAGCCGGCGAGGAAGCCGCCCGCGGCCGGCATCCAGAAGCGCACGTACCAAGGCAGGCTTTTCGCCATCTCCACGAAGCTGCCGCTGTGCCCCGAGATCAGGCGCTGCATCAGGTCGATGCCTTCGCGGAACGCCATGGTGGCGAAGGCGCCGCCGACGCCGACGACGGCCGACCAGATCAGCATCGTATGGGCGTCCGACAGGCGGAACAGCGTCTGGGCGCGAGTGCGCAGCTTCAGCAGGAACGAGAGCACGGCTGAAAGAGGGTGATGAAGAGGACGAAGGAAAACGACGCGAAGCATAGCACTGCGCCGCGCCCGCGGGACCTTCCCGTCGGGCGCGGCGCGTGTCGCGGCGTGGCTGCGCGGCTCAGCCAAGCCAGTGCTGTACCGCCCAGGTGATCCCGTAGCCGCCGGCGATCAGCCACACGTACAGGATCAGGCCGGTGGTCAAGGCGCGCGGGCCGGCCTCGCGGATCTGCGACACGCGGGTCTCGATGCCGAGCGCGGTCATCGCCATCGTCAGCGCGAAGGTGTCGAGCAGGTTCAGCGTGTGCGTGACGTCGGCGGGCAGCACGTTCAGCGAATTGACGATCACGAAGCCGAGGAAGCCGAGCGCGAACCACGGCACCGCCACCTTGCGCTTGCCTTGCGCGCCTTCAGCGGTCGCATCGGCCGAGCGCGCGGAGCGGGCGAGCCACCAGCCGAGCGTGAGCAGCACCGGCACCAGAAGCATCACGCGGGTCATCTTCACGATGGTCGCGACGTGCGTGACCTCCGGACTGATGTCGCTCGCCGCGCCGACCACCTGCGCGACCTCGTGGATCGTGCCGCCGAAGAACAGGCCGAGGCCGGTCGGGTCGAGGTTGAGCAGGCCGGCGTGATACGCGAACGGGTACAGGAACATCGACAGCGTGCCGAACAGCACCACGCTGCCCACGGCCATCGCGCTCTGGTGCGGCTTCGACTGCAGCGTCGACTCGAACGCGAGCACGGCGGCCGCGCCGCAGATCGCACTGCCGGCGGCGGTCAGGAGCGCCGCGTCGCGATCGAGCTTCATTACCTTCATGCCGACCCAGGTGCCGATCGCGAGCGTGCTGACGACGATCAGCACCGACACCGTCAGGCCCGGCAGGCCGACCTGCGCGATTTCCTGCAGGCTCACGCGCAGGCCAAAGAACGCGACCGCGATGCGCAGCAGCTTGCGCGCGGAAAAGTTGATGCCGGCCGCCCAGCTCGCGGGCATGCCGTCGCGCAGCGCGTTGCCGTACAGCGCACCGGCGACGATGCCGACGATCAGCGGCGACAGGCCGAGCCCGGCGACTGCCGGCAGTTGCGACAGACTCGTGACGGCGGCGGCGAACAGCGCGACGAACAGCACGCCGTTCAACTGGCCGCGCAGCGACGGCGCGGCGTGGGCAAGATGGGGAGTCGGAGCAGTGGACATGGGGCACCGTGATCAAGCAGGTTGCGATGGCCTAATCCTAGTTTGGTTATATCGATATGAAAAATTGTGATTTGTGACGTAAACTATCCGGGAAGCCGATAATTCATCCCCATGACCCCGGATCAACTGATAACGTTCGCGGCCGTCGCCGAACATCTGAACATCAGCCGCGCTGCCGTGGCGCTGCATCTGTCGCAGCCGGCGGTATCGGGCCAGCTGCGCCTGCTGCAGGACGAGTTCGGCGAGCCGCTGTACCAGCGTGACGGCCGCGGCATCCGCCTGACGCCGGTCGGCGAGCAGCTCGCGCAGTACGCGAAGGCCCAGCGCGACACGTTCGCGCAGGCGCGCGCGTTTCGCGACGCGGTGCGCGGGCTCGACGCCGGCACGCTGCGGATCGGCGCGAGCACGACGCCGGCCAGCTACCTGCTGCCTTACCTGATCGCGGCGTTCCAGCCGCGCGTGCCGCGGGTGGCGATCCACACGATGAGCGGCAACACGGCCGACGTGGTCGCCGCGTTGGCATCGCTCGACATTGCGATGATCGAAGGGCCGCCCGGCGAGGCGCTGCCGCCCGGCACCGCCGTGCACGCATGGCACGAGGACGAGATCGTCGCGGTCGTGCCGGCCGGGCATGCGCTCGCCGCGCCCGAGTACGCAGCCGGCGTCACGCTCGAGGCACTCGCCGTGCATCCGCTCGTGCTGCGCGAGGAGGGCTCCGGCGTGCGGCAACTCGTGGAACGCGCGTTCGCGCACGGCGGCGCGCCGATGCGTGTCGCGTTCGAGATCGCCGGTGTCGAGGCCGTGAAGGAGGCCGTGCGCGCGGGGATGGGCGTCGGCTTCGTGTCCGCGATGTCGCTGCGCCACGAGGGTGCGGCGCTCGTGCCGCGCTCGCTCGCCCCCGCGCCGCTCACGCGTCATTTCTCGATCCTGGTGCCGCACGGCGCGGCGCCGTCGCGCGTGGCCGCCCAGTTCCTGGAAATGAGCCTCGCGCACGACGCCGGGTAGACACCCGAAGCCGGTCCTGGAGCGCCGGATGCCCCTGCGCCCGCGCACGTTCGTGCGGCGGCCATCCTTAGGGATTTCCTCTATGGCGTGCGCCCGGGGCGAAGCGCACCATCCGTCTCAAGCAAATGGAACCGGTTCCATTCCGGAGAAAAAAGGGCAGACATGGCAGACATCGTGATCGTGGCGAGCGCATTCGGGATGGACCGCGTGCGTCAGGAGGGCCACCGTGCATTCATCGCGACCGCGGCGGCATCCGGTGCGACCGGCTTCGAGGTGCGGCGCGAACTGTTCGCATCGGACGACGACGCGACGCCCGGCGCGCTGGCCGAGCTCGGCACGGCGCTCGCCGCGCACGGGCTGTGGTCGGTCTATTCGACGCCGGCCACGCTGTACACGGAAACCGGCGCGCTCGACGCCGAAGCGCTGCGCGACACGCTCGTCGAAGCCGACGCGCTCGGCGCGCGCTTCGTCAAGTTCCAGCTCGGCGGCTTCGCCGGCAACGCGCACGCAGCCGAGATCGTCGCGCTGTCGCGCGGCGCGCGTGCCCGCGTGGTGGTCGAGAACGGCCAGTTGCCGGTGGGCGGCGCGCTCGTGCAATTCAGCGGGCTGTTCGCGGCGCTGGCCGAGGCGGGCGCGCCCGATGCGCTCGGCATGACGTTCGACATCGGCAACTGGCAGTGGCCGGGCGAAGCGCCGCTCGCATGCGCGCACGCACTCGCGCCGCATGTGGAATACATTCATTGCAAGGCAGTCGCTGGCGAGGGCGCGCGCCGTTTCGCGGTGGCGCCGGCGCCGGGCGACACGCTCGTCACGGGCGTGCTCGCGGCCCTGCCGCAAGCGGCGCCGCGCGGCATCGAATTCCCGTTCGATGCGGCCGACCTGGCGGGCGATGCCGGCCGGCGCGTCGCGTGGCTCGCCGCCGCGTGACGCTCGAAGGATACGGAGGAATGCACTCATGAAGGCAGCACTCGATGTCGTGACCTACGGCGAAGCGATGGCGATGTTCGTCGCCGCCGAGCCCGGCCACCTCGCGCACGCCGCGCAATTCACGAAACGGATCGCGGGCGCGGACCTGAACGTCGCGATCGGCCTGTCGCGGCTCGGCTTCCGGGTCGGCTGGATGAGCCGGGTGGGCCGCGATTCGTTCGGCGGCTACGTGCTCGACACGCTCGCGCGCGAAGGCATCGACGCGTCGTGCGTGACCGTCGATCCGCGCTATCCGACCGGCTTCCAGCTGAAGTCGCGCAACGACGACGGCAGTGACCCGACCGTCGAATATTTCCGCAAGGGCTCGGCCGCGAGCCACCTGTCGTGCGACGACTACGTGGCCGACTACGTGCTCGGCGCACGGCACCTGCATTTGACGGGCGTCGCACCCGCGATCTCCGCGACGTCGTGCGAGCTTGCGTTCCGGCTGGCGCGCGAGATGCGTGCGGCCGGCAAGACGATCTCGTTCGATCCGAACCTGCGCCCGACGCTGTGGCCGTCCGCCGACGTGATGGCGAAGACGCTGAACGCGCTCGCGTCGCTCGCCGACTGGGTGCTGCCGGGCTTGGCCGAAGGGCAGCAGCTCACCGGGCACGACACGCCGGCCGACATCGCGGGCTTCTACCTGGCACAGGGCGCGCGCGGCGTGGTGATCAAGCTGGGCGCCGACGGCGCGTACTTCCGCACGGCCGACGGCCGCGAGGGCACGGTGGCGGGCGAGCGTGTCGCGAACGTGGTCGACACGGTCGGCGCCGGCGACGGCTTCGCGGTCGGCGTGGTCAGCGCGCTGCTGGAAGGCCGCTCCGTCGAGCAGGCGGTCGCGCGCGGCAATCGCATCGGGGCGCTCGCGATCCAGGTGATCGGCGATTCGGAAGGCTTGCCGACCCGCGCGGCGCTCGATCGGCTCGAAAACGTCAGCAATCGCGCCGATCGCCTAGAGGAAACCGTCACCGCGCAATGAGAGGCCGGACACGGCACAATCCGCGGACCCAATTCGTGCTTCGTGCACGGTTTTGCATGAGGCCGGAGCAGGCGCCATCGCGCCGACGCCGGTCGATTCCCGAAAGGACGGGAGCGGAGCCGGGCGTTTGACCCGCCCACTCCGATCACCCAAGGAGACACTCTGATGGCAGCCAATCTCGCAGCACGACGCTGGTGGACGATCATGCCGATCGTGTTCATCACCTACAGCCTCGCTTACCTCGACCGCGCGAACTACGGGTTCGCTGCAGCCGCCGGCATCAACCAGGACCTCGGGATCAGCAAGGGCCTGTCGTCGCTGATCGGCGCGCTGTTCTTCCTCGGCTACTTCTTCTTCCAGATTCCCGGCGCGATCTATGCGGAGCGCCGCAGCGTCAAGAAGCTCGTGTTCGCCAGCCTCGTGCTGTGGGGCGCGTGCGCGGCGCTCACGGGGGTGGTCACCAACATCCCGTCGCTGATGGCGATCCGCTTCGTGCTCGGCGTGGTCGAGGCGGCGGTGATGCCGGCGATGCTGATCTACATCAGCAACTGGTTCACGAAGAACGAGCGCTCGCGTGCGAACACGTTCCTGATCCTCGGCAACCCGGTCACGGTGCTGTGGATGTCGATCGTGTCGGGCTATCTCGTGCACGAATTCGGCTGGCGCCACATGTTCATCGCCGAAGGCGTGCCGGCCATCATCTGGGCCGTATGCTGGTGGTTCCTCGTGCAGGACAAGCCGGCCGATTCGCCGTGGCTCACCGCGCAGGAAAAGCGCGACCTCGACGCCGCGCTCGCGGCCGAACAGGCGGCGATCAAGCCCGTGCGCAACTACGGCGAGGCGTTCCGCTCGCCGGCCGTGATCAAGCTGTGCGCGCAGTATTTCTGCTGGAGCATCGGCGTGTACGGCTTCGTGCTGTGGCTGCCGTCGATCGTCAAGAACGGCTCCGAGCTCGGGATGGTCGCGACCGGCTGGCTGTCGGCGCTGCCGTACCTCGCGGCGACGATCGCGATGCTGGTCGCGTCGTGGGCGTCCGACAAGGTCGGCTCGCGCCGCGGCTTCGTGTGGCCGTTCCTGCTGGTCGGCGCGGCCGCGTTCGCCGCGTCGTATGCGCTCGGCTCGTCGCACTTCTGGATCTCGTATGCGCTGCTGGTCGTCGCGGGCGCCGCGATGTACGCGCCGTACGGCCCGTTCTTCGCGATCGTGCCGGAACTGCTGCCGAGGAACGTCGCCGGTGGGGCGATGGCGCTGATCAACAGCATGGGCGCGCTCGGCTCGTTCGTCGGCTCGTATTTCGTCGGCTACCTGAACGGGGCGACCGGGTCGCCCGTCGCATCGTATGCGTTCATGAGCGTCGCGCTCGTCGCCGCGGTGATCCTCACGCTGTCCGTCAAACCCCAGGCGCGCGATGCGCACCCGCTCGCGACGCCGCTGCAAGGAAAATGAAAACGATGAAGCCTCGTATCGTCGCGTACAAGCCGCTGCCCGATGACGTGCTCGCGTACCTGCGCGAGCATGCGGAGCTCGTGCAGGCCGACGGCGCCGACGCGCTCGCCGACGCCCTCGGCGACGCGGACGGCGCGATCGGCGCGAGCCTGAAGGTCACGCCGCAGATGCTCGATCGCGCGCCGCGGCTGAAGGCCTGGTCGACGATCTCGGTCGGCTACGACAACTTCGACGTCGCGGATCTCACGCGGCGCGGGATCGTGCTCGCGCATACGCCCGACGTGCTGACCGAATCGACCGCCGATACCGTGTTCTCGTTGATCCTCGCGTCCGCGCGGCGGGTGGTCGAACTGGCGGAGTGGGTGAAGGCCGGCCACTGGCAGCGCAGCATCGGCCCCGATCTGTACGGCACCGACGTGCAGGGCAAGACGCTCGGCATCGTCGGGCTCGGGCGGATCGGCGGCGCGGTCGCGCGCCGCGCGGCGCTCGGCTTCCGGATGCAGGTGCTGTACACGAACCGTGCCGCGCACGCCGAAGCCGAGACGCAGTACGGCGCGCGCCGCGTGACGCTCGACGAGCTGCTCGCGCAGTCGGACTTCGTGTGCCTGCAGGTGCCGCTGTCGCCGCAAACGCATCACCTGATCGGCGCGGCCGAATTCGCGAAGATGAAGCGTGGCGCGATCCTGATCAACGCGTCGCGCGGGCCGGTGGTCGACGAGGCCGCGCTGATCGACGCGCTGCGGGCCGGCACGATCCGCGGCGCGGGGCTCGACGTGTTCGAGAAGGAGCCGCTGGCGGCGGACTCGCCGCTGCTGCGGATGAGCAACGTCGTCGCGCTGCCGCATATCGGCTCGGCGACGCACGAGACGCGCCATGCGATGGCGCGCTGCGCCGCGGAAAACCTGGTCGGCGCGCTGGCCGGCACGCTGCGCACGAATCTCGTCAATCCGGACGCGCTCGCGCGCGTCTGAGCGGCGGCGGCCGGCCGGCGGGCCGCCGCCGCCGTTAGAGTCGATGGTCTTGGTGCGGGAGGGCAGGCTGCGTTATGATCGCCCGCTCGTCGCGCATCGACGACCCGGCCACGCGGCCGGCGGCGTCCGGCGACGGGCATCCGTGCCAGCCCGGTGCGGCCGATCGCCGTGCGTGTCAGGCGAGCGGAGCGGACGCGAAGGCGCCGGCTTCGATCGACCGCGAAGCAGGGGAGCGGCGGCGTGCGCCGGGGGGCGTTCGTATCCAACAACAAAGGTCCGTCCGCACACGAAGCGGCGCGGATCGTACGTCGCGAGGCACGACTTGAGCGATTCGCAACCTTCCACGCAGCGTCCGGCGACGATCAGCGACGTCGCACGCGAAGCAGGCACGGGCAAGACCAGCGTTTCGCGCTATCTGAACGGCGAGACGCACGTGCTGTCCGCCGATCTGCGCCAGCGGATCGAGACGGCGATCGCGCGCCTGAACTACCGGCCGAACCAGATGGCGCGCGGGCTGAAGCGCGGCCGCAACCGGCTGCTCGGCATGCTCGCGGCCGACCTGACCAATCCCTATACCGTCGAAGTGCTGCTGGGCGTCGAGGCCGCGTGCCACGCGCTCGGCTACATGCCGCTCATCTGCCACGCGGCGAATGAAGTCGAGATGGAGCGGCGCTTCCTGCAGCTGCTCACGACCTACCGGGTCGAAGGGCTGATCGTCAATGCGCTCGGCGCCGAGGAAGACGTGCTGCGCCCGCTGCGCGGCGGCGGCATCCCGGCCGTGCTCGTCGACCGCACGGTCGAGGGCTTCGAGGCGGACCTGATCGGGCTCGACAACACCGATGCGATCGAGACGGCGCTCGCGCACCTGATCGCGCGCGGCTTCGATGCGATTCATTTCGTCGTGCAGCCGTTCGAGCGCGTCAGCTCGCGGCGCCTGCGCGAGGCCGCGTTCCGCGCGGCGCTCGAGGCGCGCGGGCTGCCGGTGCCGCCGACGGTCGTGCTCGACCTGAACGAGCCGGCCGCGGCCGCCGTGGCGCTCGCCGACCTCGACGCGCGCGTCGACGCGGCCACGCAGCGCGGCGTGCGGGCGGCGCTGTTCGCCGCGAACGCGCCGGTCGCGCTCGCGATCGCGCGCCACCTGCGCGCCCGCTTCGGCGCCGCATGGCAGGAAAAGGCCGCGCTGCTGTCGATCGACGATCCGGAGTGGGCCGAGCTGATCGGCATCACGACGATCCGTCAGCCGACCTACGAGATCGGCTACAAGGCCGTCGAATTCGTGCACGAGCGCATCGACGGCGCGGTCGGCGACGTGCGCGTCGCGATGCTGCCGGGCGAGCTGATTGCGCGCGCGTCGACCGCAAGCTGAGTATCATGCGGGGCACGCGGCGCGTCAGGTGCGCTGCCCCGAACAAGGAAATTCATGACTGTCGCTCCCGTCACGCTGGCGGTGCTGATCGCCGCCACGCTGATCATCGCGCTACTGCCGTTCGTTCTCTTCCGTACCCTGCGCAAGCCGCTTGCGCTCGACCGCCGCGACACGATCGTCGGCGTCGCCGTCTTCACGCTGTTCGCGATGATCGTCGAACGCGCATTCCATGGCCTCGTGCTGAGCCAGACGCCCGCCGGCGGCTGGCTCACGCAGCCGCTCGCATTCGTCGCGTACAGCGCGCTCGCGACCGCCGTGTTCGAGGAGGTCGGCCGTTATCTCGGGATCCGGTTCCTGAACCGCCGCTACGGCGCGTCGGCCGGCGACGGGCGCGGCATCGGCTACGGGATCGGCCATGCCGGCGCCGAAGCCTGGTTCGTCGGCGTGCTCGTCTGGGGCCAGTGGTCGTATCTCGCGTGGCTCGCGAGCCGCGGGCAGCTCGAGACGCAGCTTGCCGACCTGCCGGGCGATACCGTCGTGCGGCTGCACGTGATGCTGGCGACGCTGTCGGCACAGTCGATCCTGCTGTTGCTGATCGAGCGCTGCGCGGCGTTCGCGGTGCAGCTCGCGCTGTCGGTGCTGGTCTGGCGCGGCGTGCGTGCCGGCCGCGCGGGCGTATTGCCGCTCGCGATCGTGCTGCATGCGCTGGCGGCCGCACCGGCGTTGCTGTACCAGGTGCGCGTGCTGCCGGCCGGATCGCTCGAGGCCGTGTATTTCGTGCTGGCCGCGATCCTGGTCGCCGTGCTGGTGAAGACGTGCCGGTCGCCGCGCGCGGCGGCCTGACGGGAGAGGCGGAATGGACGACTATCTGATCGAATGCGCAAGCGCCGAATTCGACGCGCTCGCGCGCGTGATCTGCGATCTCTTTCCGGAGCAGACGCGTTTTGCCGAAAGCAGCGACGAACGCGGGCGCTTCCTGTCCGTGCAGTGGCTCGCGATGCGTTTCGGTTCGACGCCGAAACGGATGACGCTCGATATCCGCATCGTGCCGGCCGCGCTGGCGCGCTATCTGGCGCTCAGGCCGATGCAGCGCGCCCGCAGCCACGCGGTGCTGCATGCGTACACGGAAGCGATGCTGGGCTCGCTCGAGGAGCGGCACGCGGCGGGTGAAGCCGTCGAGCGCACCGCGGAACTCGAACTCGACGAAGACTTTGCGTGAGCGGCGACGCCGGCGCGCGCCGGCACGATGCCGGCGCGGCGCGTGTCACGCGACGCGCGCTTACGCGTCGCGATAAACCTGCGCGAAGCGCTGCGCCTGCACGACGCCATAGTCGCCGGGTGCATATTGCATGACCCAGTCGCCGGCCACGCCGCGCAGCGTGTCGCCGTTTTCCGAGCGGGCGATCGTGAACGGCTCGTCCATGCGACGGGCGAGCACGACGGCCGGCCGGTTCCGGTAGGCGCCCGGCGCGCCGTGCGCGAGCGCCGGATCGGCGGGCAGGTACTTCGCGTCGAAGCGCGCGCGCGACACGACCCAACGGTCGCCGGTCGAGCCGGTGATCAGCGCGTCGCCCGCGACATAGCGGTTCGGGCCTTCGAGGCTCATCAGTTCGCCGTCGGCATCCGCGAATGCGACCGTGACGGTTTCATCCTTCACGACGCGACGGGCCTGCGGGTCGGTACGCAGATCGAGGTGCTTGAGTTCGAGCATGGCAGGGGGGAAGTGCGGGAAAAGCCGGGAGCTTATCCCGAATCCGGCGCGCCGTGTGACGCGCCGGATTCCCGCGGGATGCGCGACGCCGTTCGGCCCGCACGGGCAGTGCGGCGCCGACGGGGCGGACGTCAGGGTTGCGCGGGCGCGCTGGCGGCCGGCGCGGCTGCTGCCTTGCCTTCCTTGCTCGCGGCCTTGCCCTTGCCGCGGTGTTCGCCGCCGTGGTGCAGCCAGCTGCGGAACGTCGTGTCGGCGAGCGCCTTCTGGTCGGCCGGGAAGCGCTCGTAGAGCGGCGCGAATGCGTCGGCGAGCTTTTTCGCGCCGTCCGCGTTCGCCTGCGCGAGTTCCGCGTACTGCTTCATGTCGTCGACCGCGGACACGTCATGGCTTTCCATCCGGGCGCGATAGAGGCGGCCCATCGTGTCGCCGTTCTCGCGCATCGTGTCGGCGAACGTCTTCCATTGCGGTTCCTGCGCCGACGTGATCTTCAACTGGTCGTGCAGGTACTTGATGCGCTGCTCGATGCGCGCTTCGTGGCGCGCCGCACGCTGCTCGGCGCTCGGGGCCGACGACGCCGTTGCCGCTGCCGGAGCGGGCGTCTGCGGTTGCGGCGGGGTTTGCGCGAATGCGCTGGCTGCAACGGCGAGCGTAGCGAGGGTGAGCGAGATCTTCTTCATGGTTGGCTCTCCGGGGTGGTGTCGTGCGAGCGGGCGCGGCGGCCAGTGCCGCGAGCGCGCATCTCGCGTCGCACCTTATTAGTAGCACGTTGAGTGCAGTGCAGCAGCGAAAGCGACACTTGCTTACATCCGATACGAATCGAAATTGAAAGGGACCTGGGGAAGGCCGGTGATCGATGGTGTTCGATCGGCGAGTCGGGCGCCGCGCGCGAACGAGGCGGGGCGATGCGAACGCGTGAGATCCCGTTTGGGCGCACCGGCGTTCGGCGCTATCATCGCGTCACGTTCCATTTCGCCGGCGCGTTGCACGCCGGCCCAGCCTCATGCGTCCTCCTCGCCTCGACCAACTCGACGACCTCGACCGGCAACTCGTCGCGCTGCTGCAAGCGGATGCGCGTGCAAGCGTCGCCGATCTCGCGCGACAGCTCGACGTTGCCCGCACGACGGTCGTCGCGCGCATCGCGCGGCTCGAGCGTACCAACGTGATCGCCGGTTACAGCGTGCGGCTCGGTCAGGACGTGCTCGACGCGAGCATTTACGCATACGTCGGCATCATTCTCACGCCGAAGTTCGGCAAGGACGTGCTGCGCAAGCTCGACCGGATGCCCGAGGTGCAGCTGTTGTGCGCGGTGAGTGGCGAATACGACTATGTCGCGTGGTTGCGTGCCGATTCGCCGGAACGGCTCAACGACCTGCTCGACCAGATCGGCACGCTCGAAGGCGTCGAGCGTACGACGACGTCGATCATTCTGTCGCGCAAGATCGATCGCGGCACGATCGGCGGATGACGCGTCGCATGCGGTGTTGCATGTGACGCCGCGGCGCGATTCGATTCGTCGCGCAGGTTTTTTCCTCCTTTCCCTTCCCTCGATGCCTTGATGCCCGCCGCCTGCGCTCGCCGCGGGGCGGGGCGTTGCCTCGCGCGTCCGCACGCGAGCATCGTTGTGTCGAATGCGTGCCCGGGCGCGCGCAACGATTCATTTGCCCGCCATGTCCCGCCTTGCGGGTTCTTTCCTGTCCGGCCACACGCGTCCACACGCGTCCACACGCGTCGATCGCGGCCCTTCTGCGGCCCGTCGTATACGCGTTTTTTAGATGATTTGGTCGTTGTGACGAAATGTGTAGTCATTTCGTCGAAAGTATCGGTCGTTTCGCATCATTCTTCGTCTTGGAACTGATTTTGCACGTCCCTAAACTGTGTTCATGGCTCGACGCCGTACACCAACACCAAACCCATCATCAGGAGATAAGCGCATGAAAATCGCCATCGTCGGCGCAGGTCTGATCGGCCACACCATTGCTCACATGCTGCGTGAAACGGGCGACTACGAAGTCGTCGCGTTCGACCGTGACGCTGATGCGCTCGCCAAGCTGTCGCGTGAAGGCATCGCGACGCAACGTGTCGATTCGGCCGACGCCAATGCGATCCGTGAAGCCGTGAAGGGCTTCGATGCGCTCGTCAACGCGCTGCCGTACTACCTGGCGGTCAACGTTGCAGCGGCGGCCAAGGCGGCCGGCGTCCATTACTTCGACCTGACCGAAGACGTGCGCGCGACCCACGCGATCCGCGAACTGGCCGACGGTTCGGACCGCGCGTTCATGCCGCAGTGCGGCCTCGCACCGGGCTTCATCGGCATCGCCGCGCACGAGCTCGTGAACGGCTTCAGCGAAGTGCGCGACGTGAAGATGCGCGTCGGCGCGCTGCCCGAGTATCCGACCAACGCGCTGAAGTACAACCTGACGTGGAGCGTCGACGGCCTGATCAACGAATACTGCCAGCCGTGCGAAGCGATCCGCGACGGCCGCAAGCAGTGGGTGCAGCCGCTCGAAGGCCTCGAACATTTCTCGCTCGACGGCACCGAATACGAAGCGTTCAACACGTCGGGCGGCCTGGGCACGCTGTGCGAGACGCTGTCGGGCAAGGTCGAGACGCTCGACTACAAGTCGGTGCGCTATCCGGGCCACCGCGAACTCGTGCAGTTCCTGCTCGAAGACCTGCGACTGTCGAGCGACCGCGACACGCTGAAGTCGATCATGCGCCGCGCGGTGCCGTCGACGAAGCAGGACGTCGTGCTCGTGTTCGTCACGGTGACGGGCGTGAAGGACGGCCAGCTCGTGCAGGACGTGTTCACCCGCAAGATCTTCGCGAAGGACGTGTGCGGGATGCACATGAGCGCCATCCAGATCACGACGGCCGGCGCGATGTGCGCGGTGCTGGATCTGTTCCGCGAAAAGAAGCTGCCGCAAAGCGGTTTCATCCCGCAGGAAAAGGTGTCGCTGAAGGCGTTCCTCGCGAACCGCTTCGGCAAGCTGTACGAAGGCGGCACGATGGAGCGCGTGCACGAAGTCGCCTGACGATCGGTCCCAGGCACGAGGGCCGTGCGACGCCGGGAGCGCAACAGCGCTTCCGGCGTTTTTTTTGACGAGCGCGTCGAAGCCCTTCACGGCTTCACGGATCGCATTGGCGTCGGCCGAATCGACACGTTGCGTCGCGATGCCTTCACGCGACATGGTGAAGCGACGAGGAGCAGGGCGGTGCGCGCCGCTCAGGCGGGCAGCGGCGGGACGATCGTTGCCGCCGGCGGGGGCGGCACGATGCGGTACAGCAGCGCATCGATGTCCGCGTCGGACGGTGCGGTGTTGTCGAACATCACGATGCCGTCGCATTCGTGGCCGGTCGGCACGAAGCGGCGTTGCCGGTATTCGTCCCAGTGCGCGAGCTTGTACGCGTCGTTCGGATTGCCGCGCGCGACGATCCGCTGGTGCGCGACGTCTTCCGAGGTGTGGACCCACACGACCGTCAGCGCGACGTCCGGCCCGATGCCGAGCCACGTGCGGTCGAGGATGCGCCGGTCACGCACTTCGCGCGACAGCGGGCCGACCACGAGCGCGCCGATGCCGAGCGCGAGGTTCTCGCGGGCCGTGTCGAGCAGGCCCTGGTATTCGGGATCGCGCAGATGCTTCAGGTAGAGCGGGCTGTCGCGGTCGTTCGGATCGGAGGTGAGGGCGCCCATCGCGGCCGAGCTGTAGCGGCCGTAGAGCGTGTCCTTGTCGAGCAGGCAGAAGGCTTCGCCGGTCGCGCGCATCAGCGGCCCGATCAGCCGCTTCGCGAGCGTGGTCTTGCCGGTGCCGGCATGACCGCAGAAGAACACCAGGTGCGTCACGAATACCGGCTCCCCGAATCCGTGCGCGGTGCGGCGGTGCGCTTGCCGTCGCGCGAGAACACTTCCGCTTCAAGCCACATCGCGTTGATGATGCCGAAGCCGAGCGCCACGCCGATGCCGAGTATCCACGAGAAATACCACATGGGTCTGTCTCCTTGAAGGTTGGGCGGCACGGCCGTGCCGTGCACTTGTCGAAGCGATGCCGTGCGCGAGCCGCGGCGCACGCAATCCGATCATGACCAATATCGGCGTGCCGCGCAAGCCGGGCCGCCCGCGCGGCAACCCGGTAAACTGGTGCGATAACGGCAACATGACGGACATCATGCTCATCAACTGTGCTGCATACCAGGACGGCCGCAAGCTGGCCGATATCGATATCGACGCCATCAGCGAATACGTGTCGAAACCCGAGTGTTTCGTATGGGTCGCGCTGAAGGATCCGACGCCGGACGAGATCGACCTGATGGGCGAGGAATTCGGGCTGCACGAGCTCGCGCTCGAGGATGCCCGCAAGGGGCATCAGCGGCCGAAGATCGAGGAGTACGGCGATTCGCTGTTCGCGGTGCTGCACACGGTCGAGCTCGACCACGACGGCGAATTCAATGTCGGCGAGCTGAACGTGTTCGTCGGCCCGAACTACGTGCTGTCGATCCGCAACCATACCGAACAGGACTTCCGCGCGGTGCGCAAGCGCTGCGAGCGCGAGCCGCATCTGCTGCAGGAAGGGTCGGCGTTCGTGTTCTATGCGTTGATGGACCAGGTCGTCGACCGCTATTTCCCGATCCTCGAGACGCTCGGCAACGAGCTCGAGGAACTCGAGGACCGCATCTTCACCAAGGCCACGCCCGCGTCGTCGCGCGCGATCATCGAGGATCTCTATTCGCTGAAACGCCGGCTCGTGATGCTGCACCAGCACACGGCGCCGCTGATCGAGCCGCTCGCGAAGCTCACCGGCGGACGCATTCCGCAGGTCTGCAGCGGGATGGAGCATTACTTCCGCGACGTGTACGACCACCTGCAGCGGATCGTGAAGACGATCGAAGGGCGGCGCGAGATGGTCGTGACCGCGATCCAGGTCAATCTCGGGATGATCTCGCTTGCGGAGAACGAGGTGACCAAGCGGCTCGGCTCGTTCGCCGCGCTGTTCGCGATACCGACGATGATTGCCGGCATCTACGGGATGAACTTCGCGAACATGCCCGAACTGCACCTCAAGTACGGCTTCTACGGCTGCATCGGCGTGATGGTCGTAGCCGATCTCGCGTTGTGGTGGCGCTTCAAGCGGGCGGGGTGGCTGTAGCCGTGGCCCCGTGCACCGTCAGCGCGGAGCGTGCTTGCCGACCACGACGCGCCACGGACGCACGCGCCAGGACTTGACGAGGCCGTTTTGCACGTAGGGATCGGCGCGCGCGAACGATTCGGCGGCTTCCGGCGAATCGCCTTCGAACACGAGCACGGCCTGGTCGGCCGGATCCTGCAACGCGCCGGCGAGCACGAGTTCGCCGCGTTCGGTTGCCGCCCGCGCGAGTGCGAGGTGCTCGGCGCGGTACTGTTCGCGCCGGGACAGGTAATCGTCGACGAGTTCGTAGATCAGCTGGTAATGCATGGTCGCTCCCGGAATCGGCCGCCGCGGGATGGCGGGTGTTGGCTCAGTATAGGGCGAGGTTCTGTCTTTGTCGGCGCGGTTTGCGGTGGCCTCGTTGGTGCGTGGCCCGCCGATGGCGACGGTTTTCAGGTCTCGACGTTCTTCCTTAAAATGCAACTAACGGTCTGGCGCAGATCCGCCATCACATGTGGTGGGGTCCTCGTACGGGAACCGTTACCGCCCGTTGCGTCTCGTTGTGTCTTCAGGAAAGGCGGGGGCAGGCAGACATGTTCCATGCGGATTCCGGGCCCGGATTGCGCGCGCCGGAAAAAGGGGGCCGAAGCCGGGGCGAGCGTCGGTGCGGGCGTCGTGCGAGGGCGTTTCCATTGGCCGCAATGCGACCTATGCTGAACAAACCCGGAGCGAACTTCGTTCGTCCGATTCGTCCAGAGAGGTGTGCCATGCCTGTATCAGCCACCCTGCAGGATTGCCTGCGCCAGAAGTCATCGCGGTACGAAGTCGTGTACCACCCGTATAGCCATACCAGCATGGAGACGGCCGCCGCCGCGCATATCCCCGGCGATCGCCTCGCGAAAACCGTGCTGCTCGAGGACGACGAAGGCTACGTCGCCGCCGTGCTGCCGACGTCGCACGCGGTGCGGCTGTCGGACCTCTGGGTCAAGACCGGCCGCCATCTCGTGCTCGCCAGGGAAATCGAACTGCGCGAACTCTTCAAGGATTGCGACCTGGGCGCGTTGCCGCCGGTGTGCATGGCGTACGGGATGAAGACGTTCCTCGAGGAACATCTCGCGCAGCAGCCGGAAGTGTATTTCGAGGCCGGCGACCACGAAGCGCTGATCCACATGATGCAGGATGAATTCCTGTCGCTGATGGAGACGGCCGAGCGCGCGCATTTCTCGCACAAGATGCAGGGGATGTGGTTGTCCTGATCGTCCTGTTGCGGGCGGTTTGCGGTGGCTGGAGACGGCGTCTGGCGGGCGGCCGTCGGGGGCATTGCGTGCCGCAGGTTTTTGCTGAGGCGGGGTTCACGCTGCAAGAAAGGTGGCTGCGCGTGACTGGTGAGGAAGGAGGCCGGTGGTGTGCGGCGGGGATTTCAGGGGCGTTTTCGGGTGAATTTCATATTTGACATAATCTCAATTATCGATATGACTGGTTGTAGTAGCTTTTTAGAAATGTCGTGTTCTGGCTACTTAGAAATGTCGTGTTTTGACCTCGGTATGCTGGCCGGTTCTTTGCGGGACCACGGAGCCGGCCATGTATCCAGGTGCATTGGTGACACTGAACATGCGAGAACTCGACCGTCTGAAGGTAATCCAGGCCGTGGTGGACATGGGACTCAAGCCCGGACGCGCGGCCGAACGACTGGGCGTGACCGTGCGTCAGCTCCAGCGTCTGGTGGATCGTTACCGTGAGTCTGGCGCCGCCGGACTGGCTTCGCGCAAGCGTGGGCGTCCCGGTAATCGGCGGCTGGACGCTGATCTGGCCGATCGAGCACTGTCGATCATCCGTGATCGCTACGCCGATTTCGGGCCGACGCTGGCTTGCGAGAAGCTGTGGGAATGCCACGCATTACCCGGAGTTGCTTTCCGGCCGGACGCGCCGTTGCGGGTTCACATCGACGCCCCGGGCGAGACCGTCATCGCCCGGAGCGCACCGGCCTACGTCGTCACGCTGGCGCTGGGTTCGAGCGCAGAGTGGTTTTCCCCTGCCCCGGGACGGATCTTGAACCAGATCGAGTACATGGCCGGCAGAAACACCAACGTCAGAACCGTTCCGGCGAATGTTCCTCCGATAAGCGTATAAGCCAGCGTGCCCCAGAACACGGAATGGGTAAGCGGAATGAACGCAAGCATCGCGGCGACCGCAGTCAGGATCACGGGCCGCGAGCGCTGCAGCGTTGCCTCCACCACCGCATCGAACGGCGTCATGCCCGCGCGCGCATTCTCTTCGATCTGGCCGATCAGGATCAGCGTGTTGCGCATCAGGATGCCTGAGAGCGCAATGAGTCCCACCAATGCGTTGATGCCGAAGGCCTGATTGAACAGCAGGAGTGTCGGCACCACACCGATCAAACCCAGCGGACTGGTCGCGAACACCATCATCGTGGCGGAAATCGAGCGGGTCTGAAAAATGATGATGAGCAGCGTCAGCGCGATCATGATCGGGAACAGCGGCGCGAGCGCAGTTGTCGCTTTGTTGGCCTCCTCGATGGAGCCGGCCTCCTCGATCCGGTAGCCGCCCGGCAGCTTCGCGATGATGGGCTGAAGCTGCGCGAGCATCGCGGTCGACACATCGGGCGGCTGCAACCCTTCGGCGATATCGCCGCGCACGGTGATCGTCGGCGTTCGGTCGCGCCGGCGCAGGATCGGATCCTCCATGCGGATGTCGACTTTGCCGACCTGCGAGAGCGGCACCCGCTGCCCTGCGGCGCCGATCAGCGTGAATCCGTCGATCCGTTGCGGGTCGAGCCGGATGTCGCCCGCCGAACGCGCGACGAGCTCCACGGAACGAATGTCCTCGCGCACGTGCGTGACGGGAATGCCGGTCAGCAGGAATTGCAGTTGCTGCGCGACCGAGCTGGACGTCAGTCCAAACGCCCCGAGCCGATTTTGATCGAGCGTGAAATGCACGGTGGGAACGCGCGGCCCCCAGTCGGCGTTCACCGTTCGCATCATCGGGCTGGCGTTCATGGTCCGTTCGACCTGTGCGGCGATGGTGCGCAACGTCTGGGCGTCCGGGCCCATGACCCTGAACGCAACGGGGTAAGGCGAGTAAGGGCCGAACACCAGCTGCGTGACGCGAACCTGCGCTCCGGGCACCAACCCTTCGGCGATGACCTTGCGCAGACGGAATTTGAGCGCTTCCCGTTGTCGCTCGTCATTCGTGCGGATCACGATCTTCGAGAAGGACGAATCCGGCAACTCCGGAGACATGGCCAGATAGAAGCGCGGAGCGCCCTGCCCGATGTACGAGGTCACGATCTGCGCTTCCGGCTGCTTCGCGAGCCATGCCTCGACCTTTTCCGTTGCCGACGCGGTCTGCTCGATCGAAGTCCCATAGGGCATCTGCACTTCGACGAGCACTTCCGGGCGATCGGAAGTCGGGAAGAATTGCTTCTTCACGAGCCCCATGCCCATCACGGCGACCACGAACGATGCCACCACGATCCCGGCGACCATCCACTTGCGCGCGACCACGCGCCCGAGGAAGCGGCGAAAGCGCCGGTAGTTCGGCGTGTTGTAGATCGCCTCGTGGCCGCCTTCGATTACGGCGATGTCGGGTAACAGCTTGACGCCGAGGTACGGTGTGAAGACGACGGCCACGATCCACGAGGTGACCAGCGCGATGCCGACGATCCAGAACATGTTGCTGGTGTATTCGCCGGCCGTCGAGCGCGCAAAGCCATTCGGCATGAAGCCGACAGCCGTGACCAGCGTGCCCGACAGCATCGGTGCGGCCGTGTGGCTCCACGCGTAAGCTGATGCCTGGACGCGGCTATAGCCCTCCTCCATTTTCACGACCATCATTTCGATGGCGATGATCGCGTCGTCGACGAGCAGGCCGAGCGCGAGAATCAGCGAACCGAGCGTGATGCGGTCGAAGCTCTTGCCCGTTGCGGCCATGACGACGAAGACGCCCGCGAGTGTCAGCGGCACCGCCGCCGACACGACGATGCCGACACGCCATCCCATGCTCGCGAAGCTCACGACCATCACCACGAGCAGCGCGACAAAGAACTTCACCATGAATTCGTCGATGGCCGAATGGATGTTGACGGCCTGGTCGGTCACTTTCGTGAGGCTCACGCCCAGCGGCAGCCCGGCATTGATCGATGCGACTTCCGTGTCGAGCGCCTTGCCGAGATTGAGCCCGTTCCAGCCGTCCCGCATCACGACGCCGAGGAGCAACGCCGGTTCGCCTTTGTTGCGAATCTGGAACGTGGCCGGGTCTTCGTAACCGCGTTCGACGGTCGCCACATCGGAGAGCTTCAGTGTGCGGCCCTGAACGACGATTGGCGTGTCACGGATGGTCTGCAGCTTGTCGAAGGCGCCTTCGACACGAATGAAGACCTGCGCGCCCGCCGTATCGATCGAACCAGCCGGCGTGAGAACGTTCTGGTTGTTCAGCGCGGCAAAGATCTCCTGCGGCGTCACGCCGAGCGTCGCGAGCCGGTCGTGCGAAAACGACACGTAGATCCGTTCCGCCTGCTCGCCGATGATGTTCACCTTCTTGACGCCCGGCACATGAAGAAGCCGCTGGCGCAATCCCTCGGCGTCGCGCACCAGCAATCGTTGCGGCTCGCCTTTCGCCTTGAGCGCGAACAGCGCGAACGTTACGTCGGAATACTCATCATTGACGAGCGGGCCGATCACCCCGGGCGGCAGGTTGCCCGCTTCATCGTGCAGCTTCTTGCGCGCCTGATAGAACTCCTCGGGCACGTCCGCGGGCGGCGTACTGTCGAGCAAGGTCACGGTGGTGAAGGCCAGCCCCGGACGCGTATAGGTCTCGGTCCGGTCGTACCAGCGCAGCTCCTGCATGCGCTTTTCGAGCGGCTCGGCCACCTGGTCCTGCATTTCCTGCGCGGTCGCGCCGGGCCATGCCGTAATGACCGTCATCGACTTGACGGTGAATGGCGGATCTTCGGCCCGCCCCAGTTTCAGGAAGGCAATCACGCCGGCGATCGAAATCAGGATGATCAGAAACAGCGTGACCGAGCGCTCCCGCACCGCAAGAGCCGACAAATTGAAGCCGCTCATTGCGCGGCTCCTTGCGTGGAGACGGATGCCGCGGCCAGCTTGTCGTTGGCGAGACGCACGCGCTCTCCGTCGTGCAGCAACTGGGCACCGAGCGCGACGACCTGGTCGCCTTCGCGAAGATCGCCAGTCACCGTCGCACTGTCGTCGCTCAATGCGGTGACACGAACCTTGTGCCAGGTCACACGCGATTGAGATCGATCGACGGTCCAGACGCCGGTGCCGGTGCCCGTGCCCGGATCGAACAAGGCGCCGACCGGCACCACCATGCCGGCCTGTGTCTGGCCGGCATCGCCGGCGAGATCGATGGTCACGGTCGCGCCGAGCGGTGCATTCGAGAGCGCGCCCTCGAGGACGTATCTCGCCTCGTAGGTCCGTGTCAGCCGATCGGCAGAATCGGAGAGCTGGCGCAGGACGGCGGGAACGGGCTTCTGGTCCGCGCCGTAAAGCGTCGCCGCGGCAATCGAGCCGGACGCGGGACGCAGCGTCTCGGGAAGCTGGACGACGGCCTCGCGGGGGCCGGCATGCGCGAGCCGCACGACGATTTGTCCCGGCGCGACGACCTGGCCCGGCTCCGCCAGCGTCTCGACCACCACGCCGTCGGCGTCCGCCATGACGACGGCGTATCCGGAAGCATTGTTGGCGAGCACGGCCTGCGCCTGCGCTGCGACGAGCTGGGCCCTGGCGGAATCGGCGGCCGCCTTGAGCTGGTCGTAGGTCGATGCCGACACCGCGCCCGCCCCGACGAGATCCCGATACCGCGCCTCGTCGGCAGCCGTCTGCGTCGCGCGCGCCTGCGCAGCGTCCACGAGTTTCTGCTGCGCACGGGCCTGCAGCCCCAGATCGATCGGATCGATGCGCATCAGGGGCTGGCCGCGCTTGACCGTTTGGCCCGCGTCGACCAGTCGCTCGATGACTTTACCCTGAACGCGGAAACCGAGATCGCTCTGAACGCGGGCGCCCACGACACCCGAAAACGACCGGCTCGCACCCGCCGCACCGTGAACGGCGCTTGTACGGACCAGTGGCGCCTCGGTACGCGGATCAGCAGCCGGATGCTCGCCGCATGCTGCGAGCGCAAGCGAAGCCAGGCCCAATGTGTAGACAAGACGATGGCGCCGGAACATGAGATCCCCTCTCGCAAAGAACAGGAGACCTCATTCTGATACCGGTGACTAAATCAGTCAATAGTCACAGCGAGATTCATGGAGCAAGACTTCTGAGTACCAGGCTCGCGAGTTGGGCCGTCGCCTCTTCCGCGCCATCGAGGTTGTACTGCAGCAGCAAGGGATTGAAGTAAGGCTTCATCACCAGAAAGATCGCGTTCACCGCCTCGTCCGGCGGCGTCTTGCGTTCGAATTCGCCGGTTTCTCGTCCGAGCCGCAGGATATCGGCGATGAGTTGCCGGATCTGGTCCTCATAACTCTGGACAGATGGCCAGAGCGATTCGGCCGACACGGCGGCAATATCGTAGAGCTTGCGATCCTGGAAGAAAAGCTGGCCTCCGGTTGAAAGTAAGGTCTTGAACATGCAGCGAAATTTTTCCGTCGCACTGTGCGCGCCGTCGATGTTTTCCCTGACTGCGGCGATCATCGCGGCGAGGCGATTGGCGCAGATGACCTGACCGATCGCCTGTTTGGAGTCGAAAAACTTGTAAATATAGGCTTTTGAAAACCCGATTTCCTTCGCGAGATCGGAGACCGTGGTTTTTTCGTAGCCGTAACGGCTGAAGTATTCCGTCGCGGCGTCGACGATCTGGGCGCGAACTTCGTGGTCCGAGGGGCCACGGGACGAAGAGGTGGAGGGAGTCGGTTTGTTCATGCCTCAAGCTTAGTCCGACGCTCGTCAGTTGACAACGTGTGACCATATTGTATATTGGTCACTATATTTCCCCTCCCGTTGTCGCTCCCGAGATGATCATGCCCTTGCGCCGTCCACTTGTTCTCCTGACTAGCGTCGCCGCCCTTTCGGCGTGCGCCGTGGGTCCCGACTACCGCCGCCCGGATGCGCCGCTGGCGCAGCACTACATGACCCAGCCGCCCGCCCGCGCGGCAAAGGCGCCGGTTGCCGATCTGTCCGCATGGTGGGAAAGCTTCAACGACCCGCTGCTCACGCATTACGTTTCGCTGGCGCTGGCCCAGAACCTGGACCTGGCCCAGGCCGTCGCGCAAATCACTCAGGCGCGCGCGCGCCTCGGCACGGCCAACGCGGCGCTCCTGCCGTCGGCCTCGGTTTCCGCGTCGGCGGCACGAGCCTATCAGTCTGTCGATACGCCGTTGGGGCGATTGCTCAACGCCACGCCGGGGTACGAGCGCTGGGGCACCGCGTACGAAACCAACCTGGAGGCCGGTTGGGAGATCGACATTTTTGGCGGTCTGCGCCGTCAGCGTGAAGCCGCGCTCGCCGATTACTCGGCAACGCAGGCGGCGGCAGTTGCCACCCGGCTTGCCGTCGCGGCCCAGACTGCCGATATCTACGTCACGATCCGGGGGCTCCAGGCCCGTCTGGATATCGCGACCCGGCAGGTGCAGACGCAGCAGGCGCTTCTCGCAGACGTGAAACTCCTGTATTCGAAGGGCGCGGCAGCCGACTATCAGGTTCAGCAGGCGCAAGGTGCGCTCGACCAGGTGCAGGCCAGCGTGCCCGTCCTCCTCGCGGCGCTTGATGCGGCGTCGAACGCCCTCGACGTGATGCTCGGTACACCTCCTGGCACGCACCGGGCAGAGCTGGGCTCGCCTTCCCCGATCCCCGTCGCGCCGGCGCTCGCGGAAATGGGCACGCCAGCCGATCTGCTGCAAAGACGTCCCGATCTGATCGCCGCCGAACGTCACCTCGCCGCCGCCAATGCGCGCATCGGCGCTGCGATCGGCGAGTACTACCCGACGGTCTCGCTGAACGCCTTCCTCGGCAGCGCGACCTCGGCCGCCGCCGGTACGTTGTTCTCGGGCGGCGCCAACCAGGCGGCCGGCCTCGTCGGGCTGCGCTGGCGACTGTTCGATTTCGCCCGCATCAGTGCCGATGTCGACGCGGCGAAAGGCGCCGACGCGCAAGCGCTCGCGGCCTATCGGCAGGCCGTGCTCCGCGCCTCCGAGGACGTCGAAAACTCGCTCTCGTCATTGGTGAATCGAGAGGCGCAGGCTGCCACGCTGTCGCATGCCGAGTCGTCGTTTTCCCGCGCCAAGGATTCCTCGATGACCGCGTACCGCAGCGGTGCAGCGAGTTTCATCGACGTATTGCACGCCAACGAGACGCTGCTCCAGGCCGCCGACGCGCGTGCACAGGCACAGACGGAATCCGCTCGTGCAGCGATCTCGACGTTCAAGGCGCTCGGCGGCGGCTGGGACCCGGCATCGCACGATGCGCAGACGTCGTTGAGCTCACGCTGACGCCACCGCCCTGCACTGGCGCGCGCAATGGAGCCTGCGCACGTTCCTGGTTCGCGCAATAGCGCACCGCACCATTGACGTGCGCGTCGCGCCCGCAATCGGAGAGCGTCTCGCGCATCACGACACCAGTCGCGCGCCAGTCATCGAATTGCGCTAAATTGGGCCTGTTTTCATTTGAACCCGCCGTCGGGTAAAGGCACACGACGCCTGTACGGGCGCACTCCAAGGCGCGATGAATGAACGATAGGAATCACGTCGATTTCGGGCAACCCGTTGCAGACGACGCCCTCGCCAAACGGTTTCTACTGCGAGATGCGCCCACCGTGCGGGCCGGCGTTTTCTCCCACGGGCAGCCTATCTCGTTCACACGGTTGACGAACCCCCGGCCTCAACCGGGGCGCTCGCTCACGCCGCAACCGGAGGAAGCCTTTGTCTTTCAGATGCCGCTGATACTGAGCCCCGATCCCGGCCTCCGTTATTCAGGCGGTAACCTCGATGCTTCCGCGTCGTGCAGTCCCGGCAGTTGCTTTCTGCTCGACCTGCGCTCGAGCCCGACGCGCCGTCTCGACATGCCGTTCGATACCATGCGGCTCTATCTGGCCCAGAGCGCGATCGAGGAATTCACCGATCAAAAGCGGCGCCGGCGCATAGGCGGACTCGTGCAGCCGCATCTCGGCGCCAGCGACCCGGTGCTGTTCAGTCTTTCGCATACGCTGCAGGCGGTCCTGCAGCATCCCGACCTGACGAGTGCGCTGTTCATCGATTACCTCGCGCTGGCGTTTTGCGAACACGTCGTCACACGATATGGCCGAGCCGATCCGGCGCTCCGGCCGCGCCGCTCGGGACTCGCTCCGTGGCAGATGCGGCGCATCGAAGATTATTTCGCGTCCCACCTGCACGACAATCCTTCGATTGCCGATCTCGCGCGCGAGTGCAATCTCTCCACCAGCTATTTCGGTGAAGCCTTCAAGCAGACGACCGGCAGCACACCCCATCAGTGGCTGCTCAAGCGCCGCATCGAGCGCGCGAAATCGCTGTTGCGGGAAACAGATGCGAGCCTGGCCAGCATCGCATCGGACTGCGGATTTTTCGACCAGAGTCATTTTTCGCGCGTGTTCTCGCGCCTCGAAGGGTGCGGGCCGAAAGACTGGGCGCAGCGGAACCGATAGCGCCGGACAGGTGCGAACGTCGTTATCGGCGCTTGCGCGCCCGCTCGATATGCGTCGACGCGCGACGCACCACCGCCTCTGATCCGAGTTCAACCACTGCCCCGGTGTCCGACGGCCGTCCGCGATTCGTCCATCGAATCGTTGTTTTATACAAGATCGTTCTGGCACCCGACAGGTACGCTTCTCTCACATCGACTCGTCGATGCCTGCGCGGCTCGTCACGGATCGAGCGGGTGGCCGTCGCGGTATGGCCGTTTCTTTTTCACCGCACCCGCCGGGATAGCACGCTGATTTGCCCGTAAAGTTTCGCGCGGCCGCCAGCCTGGAACGGTATGGCGCTGCGCCGGTCCGCCCAACCCTCCTGGAGTCGAGGCATGAAAAACCGCGATACGTCTACGCGTCTTGATCACGCAACGGGCGCGCCCGTTGCCGACAATCTGAACATCGAAACGGCCGGCCCGCGCGGCCCCGCGCTGCTGCAGGATATCTGGCTGATCGAGAAACTCGCGCACTTCGACCGCGAGGTGATTCCCGAACGACGCATGCACGCCAAAGGATCGGGCGCGCACGGCGTATTCACGGTAACGCACGACATCACGCGCTACACCAAGGCAAAACTCTTTTCGGAAATCGGCAAGGCAACGCCCGTATTCATGCGCTTTTCGACGGTCGCCGGCGAGCGCGGCGCCGCCGATGCCGAGCGCGATATCCGCGGCTTCGCGGTGAAGTTCTATACGGAAGAAGGAAACTGGGACATCGTGGGCAATAACACGCCCGTGTTCTTCTTCCGTGATCCGCTGCGTTTTCCCGATCTCAACCACGCGATCAAGCGCGACCCGCGCACGGGACTGCGCAGCGCAAACAGCAACTGGGATTTCTGGACGCTTTTGCCGGAGGCGCTTCACCAGGTCACGATCGTCATGAGCGACAGGGGCATTCCGCGCAGCTATCGCCACATGCATGGTTTCGGCAGCCATACGTTCAGCCTGGTCGATGCCGACAATCGGCGGACGTGGGTAAAGTTTCACTTCCGTACGCAGCAAGGCATCGCGAATCTGACGGACGACGAAGCCGAACAGCTCGTGGGCAAGGACCGCGAAACGCATGGCCGCGATCTTTACGAAAGCATCGAGCGCGGCGACTTCCCGCGCTGGACACTCTTCATTCAGGTGATGAACGACGACGAGGCCAGGTCTCTGCCGTTCAATCCGTTCGACCTGACCAAGGTCTGGCCGAAAAGCGATTTCCCGTTGATCGAGGTCGGCGTACTCGAATTGAACCGCAACCCGGGCAATTATTTCGCCGAGGTCGAGCAGGCGGCCTTCTCGCCCGCGAACGTCGTGCCCGGCATCGGCTTTTCGCCGGACAAGATGCTGCAGGCACGTCTGTTCTCTTACGGCGACACGCAACGGTATCGGCTGGGCGTGAACTTCAATCACATTCCCGTCAATGCGCCGAAGTGCCCCTTCCACAGCTACCACCGCGACGGCGCCATGCGCACCGACGACAACCTCGGCGGCACGCCTTCTTACTATCCGAACAGTTCCGGCGAGTGGGAAGTGCGGCCCGATCTTCACGAGCCGCCGCTGAGAATCGAAGGCGACGCCGCGCATTGGGACCACCGCGTGGACGTCGATCACTTCGCGCAGCCGGGAAACCTGTTTCGCCTGATGAGTCAGGCGCAGCAACAATTGCTGTTCGACAACACCGCACGCCAGATGGCCTCCGTTCAGGCGCATATCCAGGAACGCCACATCCTCAATTGCACGAAGGCCGACCCCGAGTACGGCGCGGGTGTTCGCGAGGCCCTGGCAAGAATCGGGGCGACGACTGCAGCCAAGTAGCCAGCCATTCGCGTGCGGCGTCCGCCACGACGCCGGCGTCCGCTCACATTTCGATGGAGGACCGTCATGTCAGAGTTCATTCAGGATGTCGCGGTGCCCGACAGTCAGCTTGCGCGGGAAATTACCGAGTTCGTGCGCGACACGTCCACCCCGCTGCTCTTTCATCATTCGAGCCGCGTATATTTGTTCGGTGCGCTGGAGGGTGTGCGCCGCGGCCTGAAATTCGATCCGGAACTGTTGTACGCCGGTGCCATGTTTCATGACGTCGGCCTCACCGGAGCGTACAGCAGCGCCACCGAACGCTTCGAAGTCGACGGGGCCAATGCGGCCCGCGACTTTCTCTCGGGCCGGGGCATCGACGCGGCCGACATCGATCTCGTCTGGACGGCGATTGCGCTGCACACCACGCCCGGCATTCCGCGCCATATGCACCCGGTCGTCGCGCTGGTGACCGCCGGGGTCGAGATGGATGTGCTCGGACTGTCGTACCACGCGTTCACGCACGAGGAGCGCGAAGCCGTGACGCATGCGCATCCCCGCCCGCCGCACTTCAAGGAAGAGATCATTCAGGCGTTCTACGACGGCATCAGGCACAAGCCGGAAACCACGTTCGGCAACGTGAAAGCCGACGTGATCGCCGACAAGGAGCCTCATTTCCATCGGGGGAATTTCTGTTCCGTCATCCGCAATTCGGCATGGCCGGGTTGAAGGTGCCGTGTCCCGCGCATCGATGCCCGGCCAGTCGCGCCGCGCCACCCGATCGCGATCGTACGCAGGTCCGCATAGGCAGAAAACACCGGCGATCGCATTGGGCGAGACGGCATGCCGGTGTCCATCAACGGAATCATTCACACTGAGGTGAACATCATGGGCAAGCTTGCACGGAAAGTGGCCGTCGTAACCGGTGCGTCGAAGGGTATCGGTGCCGCCATCGCCAAGGCGCTCGCGGCAGAGGGCGCGTCGATCGTAGTGAACTACGCAAGCAGCAAGACGGGCGCGGATGACGTCGTGTCCGCCATCACCACGGCCGGAGGAAAAGCGGTTGCCGTCGGAGGTGACGTGTCGAAGGCTGCCGATGCAAAAGGCATCGTCGATGCGGCGATCGAAACGTACGGCCGCCTCGACATCCTCGTCAACAACTCGGGCGTCTACGAGTTCGCCCCGATCGAGGCGTTCACGGAAGCGCAATACCGCAGGCAGTTCGACATCAACGTGCTCGGCGTGCTGCTCACCACACAGGCCGCCGTCCAGCACCTGGGCGAAGGCGCCAGCATCATCAATGTCAGTTCGGTCGTCTCGACGCTCACACCGGCGACGACTGCCGTCTACAGCGGCACGAAAGGCGCGGTGGATTCCATCACCGGCGCGCTCGCCCGTGAACTCGGGCCGCGAGGCATTCGCGTGAATACGATCAATCCCGGCGTGATCGTGACCGAAGGCGCGCAAAGCGCCGGGGTGATCGGATCGGAGTTCGAGAGTTCCGCGGTCAGCCAGACGCCGCTCGGGCGCGTGGGCAGACCGGACGACGTTGCGTCGATTGCGGTTTTCCTCGCGTCCGACGACGCAAAGTGGCTGACGGGCGAGCATATCGTCGCCAGTGGCGGCATGCGATGACGCAGGTTCGCGAAACCGCGCACGCAGGTCGGCCTCAAAATCGACGAAACAAGCGTGACGGTCGTTCTGGATTTCTCACGCGTCAGTGCGTCGTCACGTCCAGTTGAAGCGTGACGACCGAAGTTACCGACACGAAACGTCGACGCCCGTACTTTGCAAGTGTGACCTGCATTCGCGGGTCACCTCCCTCTCCCGCTTTTCACGCGTTTTTCGTTCGTTGAACGGTGCGTGGCCGCGGATCGGCGTCAGCACGATCGCACACGCCGGGTTCACGCCGACGTCGCCTTTGACGCTTATCCAATGGCGATCATGAAGCTATGGAAAACACTCCAGGTACCGACGATGTCACGAACGGCATCAGCGACCGGCATCGCTGGGACAGGATTCTCGACGCCCTGCGATCGCCTCCGGCCGCACCGCCCTTTCCGGGAGTGGATGAGCGTGCGTGCATGAGCCACTCAAACCTGGAGGCCGTCCGCATCGTGATTCTCGAGCGCCCGTCAACCGACACCGTTCTCATCTCGTAGAGCAGCTCGACGGCGTGTCGATATGGCGAACAGACCTGGCGGAGAGTTGTTGCCCGAGAGGACGGGGTTTGCATTCTGACGGGCGACTCGATTGCCCGGGGGGATTCGGTCTTTCGTCCAAAGCGCACGCGGAATGCGATGTGCAGCAACTCGATGGCGATGATCAAGGCGTCGTCCATCGATCTGCCGCGGTATCGGGTCGGTCAGACATCGGCCAGGTTGGGCGCGGAACCCAAGCCCTCGACGCCAGACCGGCTCGGAGATCGGCACGCAGATGCTCTCCCCGATCTCGAACCGCACCTTGCCCGACTGTTCTCCGAGGCTTGAGTCGGAGGCCGACGTAGGCGAGAAAAAGGAGACGTACGGACCGTTGCGGTGATTGCAGTTCGATTCGATGCGCCAGCAGATGAGCAAGCCTGGGCCGCGGACGGAACAGGAAGCGTATGCAGGTCAGGTCAGACGCGTTTTCGTACTCGCCGGTTTCGATTCATATCGATGCTATTGTGATAAGAAAAGTTATCCGGACAGATCCGATAAGCCATCGAAGTACCCGGCGCGTCCGGGCACGCCATCGCGCGGCATTGACAGCACTTCCTCGCACGAATCCCGGATTTCACGGCGATTCGACGCGCGGTGTCGCCCGCGATTGCTGCTTCGTTCGCAGCCGCGTCGATTCCCCTTCCGCCGCAACGATCGCCGTCGCGGCCGCCCCGTTCTTTCCCGCATTTGTTCCCGCGACGCAAGACTGTTGGTCCACGGTGGGTGTTCGAACTCCGGCGCGACGCGCCTAAAGTCTGGTCCATCGGATTCATCGATCCGGTCGGCACCGAAGCCGAAAACCAGTCACCTGTCGAGGCATATCATGAGCACATCCAAAGTCATCATCGTCACCGGCGCATCGCAAGGCATCGGCGCGGAGACGGTCAACGCATTCCGCGCCCAGGGCCATCGGGTGGTCGCGACGTCCCGTTCGATCGGCGCGTCGGACGATCCCGGCCTGGTCACCGTCGCGGGCGACATCGGCGACCCGGCCGTCGCGCGGCGCGTGGTCGATACCGCACTCGAGCGCTTCGGCCGGGTCGACACGCTCGTCAACAACGCCGGCGTGTTCATCGCGAAGCCGTTCACGCAATACACCGCCGACGACTATGCGGCCATCACCCGCGTGAACCTGGACGGTTTCTTCCACGTCACGCAGCGCGCGATCGCGGCGATGCAACGCAACGGCGGCGGACACGTGGTCAGCATCACGACGAGCCTCGTCGACCACGCGAACAGCAACGTGCCGTCGGTGCTCGCATCGCTGACGAAAGGCGGACTCAACGCGGCGACGAAGTCGCTCGCAATCGAGTACGCGAAGGCCGGCATCCGCGTGAACGCCGTGTCCCCCGGCATCATCAAGTCGCCGATGCATGCGCCCGACACGCACGCGACGCTCGCCTCGCTGCATCCGGTCGGCCGGATGGGCGAGATGAGCGACATCGTCGGCGCGATCCTGTATCTGGATTCGGCGCCGTTCGTTACCGGCGAGATCCTGCACGTGGATGGCGGCCAGAGCGCCGGGCATTGAGCGGCGACGATGGGAGACTGCGCTGACGCGAATGGCGCGAATGGCGAGCGGGGCGCGGAGCGCGGCGGTCCTGCAACGGCGCAGCCGCGCCATTCGCGCCCCGCTCTGCCCCGTTGCCGGCATTCCACCCCGGACGAGCCTAGCGCGCCCGCTTGCCGGGCGCCTGTTGCAGATGTTCGACGAGAAAGTCGACGAACACGCGCACGCGCGAAGACAGATAGCGCGCGTGGGGATACAGCAGCATGAACGGCCGCGACCGGCCGCCCTGGCCGGACAGCACCTCCGTGAGCGTGCCCTCGCGCAGATCCCGGTCGACGATGAAGCGATAGGTCTGGAACAGGCCCGCGCCGCTGCGCGCGAGCGTGACGCCGGCGAGGACGTCGCCCGACGTGCCGTAGCCGCCGGTCGTCGCGACGTCGATTTCCGCCGAGCCGTCGTTGAACAACCACGGAATCGGCCGGCCGCTGCTCGGGAGCTCGAACTGGATGCATTCGTGCGTGTGCAGATCGTCGACGGCGCGCGGCACGCCGGCGCGTTTCAGGTAGCCGGGCGTCGCGACGACAACGAGTTCCGCATCCTCCAGCTTGCGCGCGACCAGGCTCGAATCCGCCGGCGCGCGGCCGCGGATCGCAAGATCGAAACCCTCCTCGGCGAAGTCGATGTTGCGGTTGCTCAGATGCGTTTCGACGCGCACGTCCGGATATCGCTCGCGAAACGCGGGTAACAGCGGCAACACGCGATAGTGTCCGTACGGCGTCGGCATGCTGATGCGCAGCACGCCGGCCGGCGTGGCCTGCTGGCCCGTCGCTTCGCGCTCGGCGTCGACGAGCTGCGAGAGCGCATCACGGCATTGCTCGAAATAGCGCCGGCCGGAATCGGTCAGGCGGATCTGCCGTGTCGTCCGCACGAACAGGCGTACGCCGAGACGCTCCTCGAGGCGCGCGACCGAGCGGCTGACCGCGGCCGGCGTGACGCTCGCGGCCGTCGCCGCGAGCGTGAAGCTGCCGAGTTCCGCGGCCAGGCAGAACAGCTCGATGCTGCCGAGCAGCAGGTCGTCGAATTTTCTCTGCATGGGGCGCTCCTGCTGCTTCGTGCGTGGCGTGGCCGGCAACGCGAACGTAGGCATCACGGAATCGCGCTCGCGGTGAGCCGGCGCGCGCCGTTTCGTCGCGTGACGCTGAAGCAGCGAGTGTGCATGAATCCCGGCCGGGAAACCAGCGTACCGACGACCGTCGCCGGCAACCGTTCGCGCCACATTGAGCCGCGCGCGATTCGTTACATCGCGTGTCGATTCAATTGCGCGAACGATATTTACCGGCGTCGACCGCCTCAATAGAGTGACTGCCAGAGACCCGTGCGAGTGAATCTTCCGAGCCTGGGCGCCACTCAAGCTTCCCCGAAGGAGCAAGCGATGACGATCGAACAGAAGCTGGCCGAACTCGGCCTCACGTTACCCGAACCGCCGCAACCGCTCGGCAGCTACACGGCCGTCAGCGAAGCCGGCAACCTGTTGTTCATCTCCGGACAACTGCCGCTCGTCGACGGCAAGGTTGCCTATACAGGCCGCGTCGGCGAACGGCTGAACGTCGACGACGGGCGGCATGCGGCGCAACTCGCGGCGCTGAACGTGCTCGCGCAGATCCGCAAACACCTCGGCGGGTTCGAGCGCCTGCATCACATCGTGCGTGTCGAGGGGCACGTTGCGTCGGCGGACGGCTTTTTCGGCCAGCCGGCCGTGATCGACGGCGCATCCGATCTGTTCGCCGCCGTGCTCGGCGACAAGGCCGGACATGCGCGCTCGGCGTTTTCCCAGCGCCAGTTGCCGGCCGACGCAGCCGTGATTCTGGTCGTGATCGCCGAAATCCGGCCGGCGTAGCCGCGTTGTGGTTGCGCGGGCAGCCGCCGTTCCGACGGCGGCCGCCCTGTCCGCGCCCGGAATGTCGCGCGACGCGATCTTTTCGATATAAGGGATGGAACACCGCACATCCTTGCCTGGCAAGGCCGTACACGATCCAGATACATTGAAATACAAAATATCGCATGCGATTTAATCGAATCCGCTTGATGAGGTTCGGCGTCTCGACCAAACTGCATCGCATGCGATCGAATCGCATTAGATGGAACCTTCCAACCTGACGGAGTGAACGATGAGCAAGATCGAAAAAGTGCTGTACACGGGCAAGACGCATACGACTTCCGGCGGCCGCGACGGCGCGGCGCGCAGTTCCGACGGTCGCCTCGACATCCAGTTGTCGTCGCCGGGCACCGCCGGAACCGGCACGAATCCGGAACAACTGTTCGCGGCCGGCTGGTCGGCCTGCTTCATCGGCGCGATGCAACTCGCGGCACGTGCGGCGAAGGTGACGCTGCCGGCCGATCTCGCGGTCGATGCGGAAGTGGACCTGGGCATGGGCGGCAACGCGTACTTCCTGCAGGCCCGCCTGAACGTGAGCGCGCCCGGGCTCGATCGTGACGTCGTGCAGCACATCGTCGACACCGCGCATCAGACCTGCCCGTACTCGAAAGCGACGCGCGGCAACATCGACGTCGAAATCCGCATCGTCTGAACGTTGAATCGGGCGGCCAGGCGCCGCCCTCCCGAATCTCCTGCCATTTTCTTGTCGAGGTAAATGATGAAGACCCAACTGATCGCCGCCCTGCTCGTCGCCGTGTCCGCTGCCGTTGCCGCGCCGGCCTTCGCCAATGAAGCCGTCGTGACGCGTGCGCAAGTGCGCGCCGAACTCGTGCAGCTCGAACGGACCGGCTACCCGCTGAACCGCGCCAGCGACGCGACCTACCCGGACAACCTGCAGGCCGCGCTGACGCAGATCCACGCGGACGACGCGGTGGCCAACGCACCGTCGAACGCGGGCTACGGCGGTGACGCCGTCGCGGCGACGCAGTCGGGCCGACGCGCGGTCGTGCAGATGGCCGAGCGTTCGATCTATTTCGGTCGTTGAGCGCGATCCGCGATTCCGGACGAATCGCGTCGACATGCCGCACATGCCTGAACGCCCCGTTTCTTTCCATTGAATCTGTCGAGGTAAATGATGAAAACCCAAGTGATCGCCGCCCTTCTCGTTGCCGTATCCGCCGCCGTTGCCGCCCCCGCCTTTGCCAATGAAGCCGTCGTGACGCGTGCGCAAGTACGTGCCGAGCTCGCCCAGCTGCAGCAAGCCGGCTATGTGCCGGGCCGCGCGAACGATCCGCACTATCCGGACGACCTGCAGGCCGCGCTGACGCGTATCCATGCGAACGACACCGCCGCAGCCGATACGGCGACGTCCGGTTACGGCAGCGACGCGGCAGCCGGCACGCAGTCGGGCAGCCGTCCTGCCATGCGGGTCGCCGAGCGCTCGATCTACTTCGGCCATTGAATGAAATCGCGATCGGCGCCGATTGCCGGCGTGCGACGCCCACACTCCGATCACTCTTTTCTGTCGAGGTAAATGATGAAGACCCAACTGATTGCTGCCCTGCTCGTCGCCGTGTCCGTTTCCGCTGCCGCACCGGCATTCGCGACCGAAAGCACCGTCACGCGCGCGCAGGTGCGGGCGGAACTGGCCGCGCTCCAGAAGGCCGGCTACCTGCCGAATCGCCCGAACGATCCGAACTATCCGGAGAATCTGCAGACCGCGCTGAAGCGGGTGCGCGACAACGCTGCGACAGCGGCCGATACCGACGCATCCGGTTACGGCACCGACGCCGACGGCGCGACGCAAGCCGGCAGCCGGAACGTCGTTCGCACGGCCGAGCGCTCGATCTACTTCGGTCATTGAGCACCGCGCCGAAATCGACGACGTCATCCATCAAATAAAGCGCATGCGATATAATCGTATGCGCTTTTTGTTCGTCTGAGACCTGAATGGACGATCGCGTCTATGCTGTGCGACGAACGACCTTCAATCAGGGAGCAGGCAATGCGGCAAGCAACGACGGGGAACGAAGGAAGCGGAGCGCATCCGCTCGACAACGCCGTTTGGCATGCGCTCGCCGGCGAGCAGCAGCGTTTTGCGCTCGGCGACGAGCGCGCGCGGCGCTTTCCTCCCGAACTCGCGCCCTTTGCCGGCCTCGCCGAGCGCAGCCCGGCCGCTTTCGACGCGTTGCGCGCATTGATCGACACGCACGGGCCCGCGGCACTGGTCACGCCTGACGAGATCCCGACGCCGGGCGGATGTTCCGTGGTCCGGCGCGCGGTGCTGCATCAGATGATCTGGCAGGGAACGCCTGACGATGCGCAGCCGCTGGAGCATGTCCGGCTGACCGAAGTCGACGTACCGGCCATGCTCGAGCTGATCGCGGCGACGGAGCCGGGTCCGTTCGGCCCGCGCACGATCGAATTCGGCGGCTATCTCGGTGTACGGAGAGAAGGACGGCTCGTGGCGATGGCCGGTCAGCGACTGACTGCCGGCGGCCATACGGAGATCAGCGCCGTGTGCGTGGATCCCGCCTTTCGCGGCCAGGGCCTCGCGGCCGGACTGATCCGCGCATTGATCGCGCGGATTCATGCGCGGGCGGAAACGCCGTTTCTGCATGTGCTGTCGTCGAATCGCGTCGCAATCGAGCGCTATCTGGCGCTCGGTTTCACGATCCGTCGCGACATGCAATTGCTGGTGTTGGGGCGTGAGGATACCGGGACGGGCCAGCCCGAGCGTCAGCCGTAAGCAACCGGGCGCAGCATTGCAAAAGTCGGTCCGGACGGCCGGAAAAGCATGGAAATCGTGGAGGAAGCCGGCTGCAATCGTATCCCGGCTCGACATCGAGCCGGCGGCCAGGCTATTCGTGGTTTACTCGTCGATCGAATCGATCAGGTTGCCGCGCAGCGTGACGATCGCCTTCTGCATCTTCGCGAATTCGTCGGGTTTGAGCCCGGTGGCTTCGACGAGATTCATGTCGAGCCCCTTCTCGCGCACGCGGCGACCGCTTTTCGTCAGGCTCACGACCACCTGACGCTCGTCCGACGGATCGCGGTGCCGTTCCAGATAGCCCATCGCCTCGAGCTTCTTCAGGATCGGCGTCAGCGTGTTCGATTCGAGGAACAGCTTTTCGCCGAGCTGCCCGACCGTCTGGTCGCCCTCCTCCCACAGCGCAATGATCGTGATGTATTGCGTGTACGTGAGGCCGAGCTCCTCGAGGATCGGCTTGTAGGCCTTGCCGAACGCGAGGTTCGTCGAGTAGATCGCAAAGCACAGGAACTCGGAAAGCTTCGGCGTGGCGGGCGATTGGGTTTCGGTCGGTTTCATGAGCATCCTCCATCGACACGGGGGCGTGTCGCAGATGAATGCATTATATATCGCGTGCGATCTTATCGGAAGCATGATTATCGTTTCCGATCGACAGCACGCGACGCGAGCGATGCCCGCTCACGCTCAGGCTCGATCGCCGTCGTTCCGGCCCCGGCGCTCGCCGTGCCGTTGCCGGCTGATCGACAGCAGCGAACACTGCACCGGATGCGCGATTTCGGTCGCGAGGCCGCCCGCGGCGAACAGCAGGATCGTCAGCCAGCGTTTCATGCATCCTCCACGACGGACAGGCTCGCGCCGTCGGCGACGGTCGCGTCGAGCGCATACGGATCGACGCCTTCGAGGCAGCCGAGATTGACGCGCCAGCACGCGGGATCCTTGCGCGTCTGATGAAACGGGTAGACACCGCACCGGCTGCAGAAAAAGTGACGGGCCGTGCGCGTGTTGAAACGGTAGGTCGTCAGCGCGTCCTCGCCTGCGACGATCTTCAGGTCGGCGGCGGGGAACATCGGGCTCATCAACGCGCCGCGACGGCGGCAAAGGCTGCAGTTGCAGCGAACGGCCGGCGCAAGCGCGGTCCGGACCTGGAATTTCACGGCGCCGCAATGGCAGGATCCGTTGAACCATGTAGCAGACATGTCGTGCTCCTCGAGAGGTGATGTCTGCTTTATATCGAACCCGGGCGGACGCGTTGTATCGCTCTGTATCCGCGCGGTGCGCAGACACAGAGCATTGCAATTTTGTCGCGAACGGTGCGGACTTCAGCGCCTTCCGGCGCGTCCGCCGCGCGCCGCGTGATCCGGCACTCAGTCCAGCGCGTGCTGCAGCCGCGAGATGGCCGCCCGCGTCTCGCGCTCGAGCGTCGCGAACAGTTCCGCCGCCGGCAGCGACCGCACGAGCGGCGCCGCCTGCCCTGCCCACTGCGCGCCGTAGCCGAACTCGCCCTTCGCCTTCGCGGCCGCATGCAGTGCCTTGCCGGCGTCGTACGCGATCGGATAGGCGGGCGTCGCCGGTGCGTGCGGATCGTCGCCGAGCGCCGTCAGCCGGTTCGCGATGCCGCGCGCGACACGGCCGGAGATCGCGGTCGTGAAGGTCGTGCGGTGCGCCGCGTCGCCGAGGATCGCGCGGCGATATCCGTCGTCGATCGACGTTTCGGGACACGCGACGAACGCCGTGCCGAGTTGCGCGGCCTGCGCACCGAGCGCGAGCGCCGCGGCGATGCCGTCGCCGTCCATGATGCCGCCGGCGGCGATCACCGGCAGCGCGCATTCGCGCACGAGCAGTCGCGTCAGCGCGAACGTGCCGAGCCGGTCGTCGTGCGCCGTCGAGTCGAATACGCCGCGATGCCCGCCGGCCTCGATGCCCTGCGCGACAATCGCATCGATGCCGGCCGCGGCGATCTGGCGGGCTTCGTCGGGATGCGTCGCGGACGCGAACAGCGTGATGCCGGCGCGCTTGAGCATCGCGATCGCCTCGTCGGACGGCAACCCGAAATGAAAGCTCACGACCGCCGGTTTTTCCTCGAGCAACATCGCGAGCATCGCATCGTCCGCGACGAAGCTCGTGTAGATCTCCGACAGCGCCGCCGGCGGCGTCGCGCCGTATTCGCGGAACACCGGCGCGAGCCACTCGAGCCACGCGCGCTCGACGGCGGCATCGGCACGGGCCGGCTGGTGGCAGAACAGGTTGATGTTGAACGGCCGGTCGGTGAGCGCGCGCGTGTCGCGGATCATCTTGCGCGCGCCGTCGGCGTTCGTCGCGCCGACGCCGAGCGAGCCGAGCCCGCCCGCGTTCGACACGGCAGCCGCCAGCGCGGGCGTGCTGACGCCGGCCATCGGCGCCTGGATGATCGGAGTGCGGACGCCGAGCGTGCGCAGCAGCGTCCGGTTGTCGGTCGGTCGATTCATGTCGTTGCCTCCTGCAACGTCCGGGATCGGAAGGCTCGGGCCGGCTGCCGGCCGAAGCGGCTGGGTCGGGTCCGGCGACGTCGCGCATGCGCGGTGCGTCGTATGGACCCTGTCATGCGAATGCGAAAGCGGTGCCGGATACGGCGGCTGACCAAACGACGACGCGGCCGTCGCGACGCGTGGTTGCGGCGTCGCCTCCGCACGGCGTTCGAACCGGCCGCCCCGCAACTGCGCCCATGCTACGCCAGAGCTCCGCCCGCGGGCCAGCGCGCAGCGCTTCTACCGGCTGCGCACCCGATATGCGAGCGCCGCGCAGGCCGCCAGCAGCGCGGCCGTCACGAAGAACACCGAATGCAGGCCGAGCGCGACGCCGATCTGTCCGCCGATCACCGGGCCGATCACCTGCCCGCCGAACTGCGCGGACTGCAGGTAGCCGAGCATCTGGCCCGTCGCGCGCTCGTCGACCGACTGCCGGACCAGCTTGCCGATCGACGGCAGCAACCCGGCGAGCGTCATCCCCATCAGCACGCGCAGCGCGGCGAGCTGCCACCAGTGCGTGACGAACGCCTGCGGCAGCATCGCGAGCGCGGTCAGCAGCAGGCAGCCGACGATCACGTTCCAGCTGCCGATCCGGTCGGCAAGCGCGCCGAGCCGCGCGGCGGTCAGCATGCTGCCGAGTGCGGAGCCGGCCATCACGACGCCGGCGACGCGCGCCAGATGATTGCCGTCCACGCCGAGCCCGCCGATATAGACCGTGATGATCGGCTCGATCGACATGTTCGCGAGCAGCACCATCATCGCCGTCACGAGCAGCGCGGCGACCGCCACGCGATCGGTGCGCCGGGCCGGGTTCGCCGACGTTGCGCGGGCGTGCCGCGCGTGCGCGTCGGTGGCCGGATCGAAGTCCTCCTTCACGACGACGATCGTCAGCAGCGCGGCGACGGCGATCATCGCGCCACCCGCGAAAAACGTGCCGCGAATGCCGAGCCAGCCCGGCAGCAGGCCGCCGACGAGCGGCCCGACGAGATTGCCCGCGAGCGCGCCGGTCGACAGGATGCCGAGCGCCCAGCCCGCGCGTTCGCGCGGCGCCTGGGTGCCGACCATCACGGTCGACGCGGACGCATAGCCGCCGACGAGCCCGGCGATCAGCCGCAGTGCAACGAGTTCCACCACGTTGTGCGCGACGCCGATCAGCGACATCACGACGGCCATCCCGAGTGCCGCGCGCACGAGCATCGGCTTGCGGCCGAAGCGGTCCGCGAGGCGGCCCCACAGCGGTGCGGTGACGGCCGTGCCGAGGAACGTCGCGCCGAACGCGACGCCCGACCACTGGATCACGGCCGACTGCGCGTCGACGCCGAGCTGCCGCACATACAGCGGCAGGAACGGCAGCAGCATGCTGAGACTCACGAGCGTCGTGAACGAACCGAACACGCACACGGCGAGATTGCGGCGCCAGTAGCGCGCATTGCGTTCGGCGTAGCCGGCGCTCGAGCGGCCGGCGTGTGCGGCGGCCGGTGCGTGGGCGGTCGTGCTCATCGCGTCCTCGCCGAGGAGATCACGTCGACCGCGAGCGCCAGCAACAGCGCGGCGGTGCCGACGCCGAACAGCGCTTCGTAACGGCCGCCGCTCGATGCGAACAGGTACGACAGACCGTAGGCGGCGACCGCCTGCATGATCGCGAAGCTGGTCGTCGCGCTGCGCCATGCGCGCTTCGCGACCGACGGATGATGCGCGAGCAGCTCGTTTACGCGGCCCAGCGCGAGCGGCACGATGCCGGGCGTGAACGCGCCGACGAGCAGGCTCGACACGATCAGCGCGGCCGGGCCCAGGCCGAGCAGCGGCAGCGCGACCGCGACGGCTTCGATCGCGAATGCGATCCGCAGTGCGCGGCCGAAGCCCGCACGGTCGGCCAGATGCCCGCACGCGAGCGGCCCGACGATCGCGCCGAGGCCGTACAGCACCCAGTACTGCGCGCCCGCGTCGACGCCCTTGCCGAGTCCGCGCGCGACGTAGTCGACGAGGAAGATCATGTGCGGGACGAGCCCGACCGCGTTGAGCCCGTATTCGACGTACAGCGCGCGCAGGCTGCCGGCCGGCAGGTTGCGCGCGTGCGCGGCATGCGCCGCGGCGGCTGCGGGCCGTGCGTCGTCGGCCGGCCAGCCGCGCCACGCGACGGCGGTCAGCAGTAGCGACACGATCGCGAGCCCGAGCCACGTGACGGTGAGCCCTTGCCGCAGCAGGATCGGCACGATCGTGCCCGATGCCGCGATGCCGAGCCCGATCCCGGTGAAGATGCCGCCGCTCGCGAAACCGCGCCGGGACGGCGGCACGTGCGTGAGGATCGCCGGCGCCGCGAGCACCATCAGCGCACCGCCCGACAGGCCGGACGCGAAACGCCACACGAAGAACCACACGAACGACACTGGTGCCGCGCACGCGACGAATGCGAGTGTCGCGAGCAGCATCATCGCGCGCAGCACGGCGGTCGAGCCGGCGCGGCGCGCGAGCGTGCCGGCGACCAGCGCGCCGGCCAGATAGCCGCCGAGGTTGGCCGCCCCGAGATACGCGGCGGTGGACGCGGGAAACCAGTGCGCACCGATGATCGCCGGCAAGAGCGGCGTGTACGCAAAGCGCGCCAGGCCGATCCCGATCAGGCTCGCGCTGGCGCCGGATACCGTGCCGCGCCACACGTTGAACGCGGGGGCGTGCGGCCGGTCGAGAAGCGCTTGTTGCATGGAGACCTCCCATTCGCTGGGCGGATGCACGCGCATCCGCCGGTTGAAGGAAGTCTAGATTGAACCGGGTATCGGGAGAATCCATGCAGCACGGAAGCCATTCTTCCGCAACGCGATTCAATCTCCGTCGGTGATGGCCGCCAGCTGCGCGAAATGCTCGCGCAATCGCGGCGCGGCGAAATCGACGAACGTCCGCACCTTCGGCACCGACAGGCGTCCGTAAGGCGTGACCAGATGAATCGGCAGCGGCGCGTGCTCGCTGTCGCGCAGCACGATGCGCAGCGCGCCGTCCCGCACCGGCTCCGCGACGTGATACGAGAACAGCCGCGTGACGCCGTGGCCGGCGAGCGCCGACGCGAGCGCACCGCGGATCGTGTTGACGATGAAGCGCGGTGCGAACTGGACCACCTGTGGCAGCGCCGACGGCGCGGACGGCGGAAAGCTCCACGAATCGAGCCCGAAGTGCGTCATCGAGATGATCCGGTGCCGGGCGAGATCGGCCGGCGCGGTAATCGGCGGATGGTTCGCAAGGTAGTCCGGCGACGCGACGACGACACGCCGCACCGCGCCGACCGGCATCGCGACGAGCGTCGAATCGCTCAGGTGCGCGATGCGCAGCGCGACGTCGATGCCCTCGTCGATCAGGCTGACGGGACGGTCGAGCAGTTGCAGGCGAATCGACACGGCCGGATGGCGGTCGATGAATTCGTCGATGAGCGCACGCAGCACGTCTTCGCCCGCGGCGACCGGTGCGGTGATCGTCAGCAGGCCGCGCGGCGCCGAGCGTTCGTCGGCGATCAGCATGTCGGCTTCCTCGAGATCCGCGAGGATGCGGCGGCACGCTGCCGCATAACGTTCACCGGCTTCGCTCAAACGGATCGTCCGGGTGGTCCGGTACAGCAGCGCGGTGCCCGTGTGTTCCTCGAGAAACGCGAGCGCGCGGCTGACGGCCGCCGGCGAGCGGCCCAGCCGGCGGCTCGCGCCCGCGAGGCTGCCCTCGTCGAGCGTGGCGACGAACACCTTCATCGCATCGATTCGGTCCATGTCGTGTGCGGGGGCGCGTGGGGTCGTGTCGTGGGCGGGAAAAGCCAGCGAGCAGTCTACCGTACGCGTTGCGCAACGCGGGGGCAGCGCGGTCGCGCCGCTTCGTGAAATACTTCGGCCACGCGTCCTTGCGGAACTTCGAGATGACCGACTTGCCTGCCGTGCCCGCGTTGCGTTGCGTCGTCATGCGTTGCGCGTCGGCGTGCGTCGTCGCGTGGCTGGTCGCCGGGCCGGCGATGGCCGGCTCGTCGGCGGTGTCGCCGCCCGGGTTGCCGGCGCCCGCAATCCGCTCGCCGCAACGCATCCTGTTCGTCGGCGACAGTCTCACGCACGGCCGTTACACGCCCGTGCGTTCGTACGGCGCGATGCATGCCGGCCGTCAGGCCGCAGGCGCGGCCGCGGCGCGGGTGATCGACGAGAACTTCGGGCAGACCGGCGCCCGCGCGGAACGCGAGCCGGGCCCGTGGGGCGGGATTCCGGGCATCTTCGCGCGGTTTGCCGTCGAAGCCGGGCTCGACTATGACGTCCATCTCGAAGCGATGTCGGCGACGAGTCTCGCCAAACACGACCGCGTTGCATCGGACGTGATCGACCGGCCCGTCTGGGACGCGGTCGTGCTGCAGGAGTTGAGCGCGAAGCCGCTGCCGTTCGTGCTCACGCATAGCCGTGCCAGCGATCCCGCCGCCTTCTGCGCGAGCGTCGCGAAGATCGCGCGCGGCATTCGCGCTGCTGCACCGCAAGCGCGCGTCTATCTGTACGAAACCTGGCCGGGCGCCGATCTCGCGAAGGCGCTAGCGGGCGAGCCGGGCAGCGCCGGCTTTCACGCGCGCTATGTCGAGCGTCTCGCCGAACTCGGCGCCGCGTATCGCGATGCATTCGAACGCGCCCGCCGCACCGATCCGTCGATCGTGGCCGTCGCGCCGGTCGGCCGCGCATGGCAGCGCGCGTGGATGGCGGGCATCGCCGATCCCGATCCGTATGCGCCGTCGGGCGCCCCGCTGCTGTGGTACGGCATGCGCGCGCACAACGACCCGCCGATCTCGCGGCTCGACTATCAGCATCCGGGCGTGACGGGCGCTTACCTCAGCGCCCTCGTGCTGTTCCAGCAGATCGCCGGCGTCGACGTGCGCACCCTGGGCGCGCGGGAGCAAGCAGCCGCGCAGCTCGGCATCGCGCCGGACCTGGCGGTGAAGCTGCAGGCGGTTGCGTCGGAGACGGTGCGGCATGAACGGGCGGACGTCGGGGTCGGGACCGGCACCGATGCCGGTGCGGCGGCGACGGATGAACGGTCCGATCCGTGCGCGTCGCCATGAGCCGGATGGGCGGACGAGCGGCGGCGCTGCACATTCGGTGCGTCGCAGCGATCGATGAACGCTGACGAATGCAAGGTCCCGCGGCGTCGCTCCGCCGTTCCGTCGCGCGGCGCCGGCGGATTGACCGAGGATACCGAACCGCGCGGTACGCCATCACCATCACCGGCCGCCGAATCCGCGCAGCGCGGCCTATCGTTTTCCCTGCCCTGACCTTCCAGCTTCGGCTCGCCTTCCGTCCGACGCCCGCCCAGCGGGCGTTTCCCGGCCTTTCTGCGCGGGAAAGGATGCTTGAAGCATCCGCAATTATCGCGTCGCGCAAATTCGCCGACCATGTTTCGGACGATCGGCGCGATCGCGCGCATCCGGCCTTTCGCGGGCCTTGCGGGCACGTGCGCCGCGTCGCGCGACCGGGCCCGTGATGCCGGCCGCGAATAGCCGCGAACGGCCGGGCATCGCGCCACGGCAAATCGATAATCAGGAGACACGATGAACAGCCAATCCCTCGACCTTGGCGGCACCGCGGGCGGACCCGCGTCCGCCGCATCGTCCGCGGCCCGGGCCGGCGCCGATGCGACGGCCCTGCCCGCGCGTGGCATCACGCTCGGCGAATTCATGGACGACCTGCCGGTCGGTGCGCTGCACCGGTTCGTCGTCTGGGTGATCGGCATCGGGCTGTTCTTCGACATGTACGAGATCTTCCTCGTCAGCACGATCGGCTCCGCGCTGCAGCACGAATACGGGCTCAGCCGGCAAAGCGTCGATTTCAAGCTGCTGCTCGCGTCGGCATTCATCGGAATGTTCGTCGGCGCGCTGTGTCTCGGCAGCCTCGCCGACCGCATCGGCCGGCGCAAGGCGTTCCTGATGACGCTCGTCTGGTACAGCGCGTTCTCGCTGATCGGCGCGTTCTCCGTGAACGCCGACATGCTCGTCGCATGCCGCTTTCTCACGGGCATCGGCGTCGGCGCGATCTACCCGGTCGCCGACAGCTTCCTGTCCGAAATCCTGCCGAAGGACAAGCGCGGACGGCTTGCCGCATGGGCCTATACGACTTCGTACGTCGCCGTGCCGCTGGTCGGCTTCCTCGCGCTGTGGCTGAATCCGCTGCACGTCGCGGGCGTGGCCGGCTGGCGCATCATCCTCGCGATCGGCAGCCTCGGCGCCGTGTACGTGCTGCTGGTCCAGCATCGTCTGCCGGAAAGCCCGCGCTGGCTGCTCGCGCAGGGCCGCGCCGCGGATGCGCATGCCGCGGCGAAGCGCTTCGCGGACAGCGCGGGGGTGCGCGTGCCCGACCAGTTCGCGGCATCGGCCGAACCGCAGCGGCCGCTGCGCGTCGGCGAGCGCATCGCGCTGCTGCGCCGCCGGCCCTACGGCGCGCGCTACCTGATGCTCGCGGTATTCCACCTGTTCCAGGGCTTCGGCTATTACGGCTTCGGCACGCTCGCGAGCACGGTCGTCAAGAGCCGCGGGTTCGACGTCACCGACAGCACGCTGTTCATCGCACTGTCGTTCATCGGTTATCCGATCGGCTCGCTGCTGTCGATTCCGCTGCTGAACTGGATCGAGCGCCGCACGCTCGTGATCGTGTCGATCCTCTCGATCGCCGCGTTCGGGCTGTGCTTCGCGTATTCGGGCAATACGGCGCTGATCGTCTGCTTCGGGTTCCTGACGACCTGCGCGTCGAACGTGTTCAGCAACGCGTATCACGTGTATCAGGCGGAGATCTTCCCGGCGCGCGTGCGCTCGACCGCGATCGGCAGCACCTACTCGCTGTCGCGCATCGTCAGCGGCGCGCTGCCGTTCGTGCTGCTGCCGGTGCTGGCCGAGCACGGCGCCGGAGCGATGTTCGGCGTGATCTCGGTCGCGCTCGGCATCGTCGCGGTCACGCTGCGCGTGCTCGGGCCGCTGACCACGCGGCGCAGCCAGGACGACATCAACCCGGTATGACGCGGTATGCGGCACGGGGCATGCGTGCCCCGTGCGTCGCGCCTGCCGCGCGTTGAACGCAGGTCGCGCATTCGTCGCATTCTTCGCATTCAGCGCGCCGACATGAAATCGAACAGCTTCGCGATGTCCGTCGTCAGCACGGTGCCGGCCTTCACGCCGACCCACAGCGTGCGCGTCGCCCACGCGTCGTCGAGCGTCACGACGCCGAGCCGCGCCGCGCGCTCGCCCGTCACCGCATCGCGCGGCAGCACGCCGATCCCGAGCCCGGCCTCGATCATCCGGCTCACGCCGTCGAAATTCGATACCTGGATGCGCAGCTTCAGCGAGCGCTCGGCCGCGAACGCGGCGTCGGTCATCCGCGCGAGCAGCGAACTGCCGTCGCTCAGGCCGACGTAGTCTTCATCGAGCGTATCCGCGAAGCGGATGCTGTCGCGCGCGGCGAAGCGATGCCCGCGCGGCACGAGCAGCACGAGCTCGTCGCGCCGGTACAGCCGGCGTTCGATGCCCGGCGCCGGCACGTTGTCCGCGAACACGCCGAGATCGGCCTTGCCGGACCCGAGCGCATCGACGATCTCGTGACTCAGCCTTTCCTCGAGACTGACCTTGATGCCCGGGTTGTCGGTCAGGAACGCGGCGAGATCGGCCGGCAGGAACTGGACGATCGCCGACGTATTGGTCCACACGTGAATGTGGCCGCGTACGCCGGCGACGTAATCGCTCATCTCGTGCGCCATCCGGTTCACCTGCTCGATCACCTTCGCCGCATGTTCGAGCAGCGCGCGGCCCGCGGGCGTCAGCTCGACGCCGCGCGCATGCCGGACGAACAGCGCGCTGCCGGTCACGCTCTCGAGTTCGGCGATCCGCTTGCTGACCGCGGACAACGTGAGCTGACCGTGTTCGGCCGCCTTGGTCAGGCTGCCGTGCTCGGCGACGAGCGCGAACACGCGCAGCGACTGCAGATCGAAATGAAGCGGGTTCACCATGACGAGGATCCTGGGGTGTGCCGTGCGGCGCGTGCGAACGGCGCCCGACCGGCTTGATGCCGATCATACGCCCGGCCATGCACGCGGCGAAAGCGCGCGAGACGGCGCAGGACGGCGCGCTCAGCGCGGCGCGATCGCCTGCAGTGCGGCGAGCATCGCGCTGTCCGGTCGCGCTAGATCGTCGAGTACCGTGAAGTGCTGCATGCCCGGCAGCCACGCGCGTGCAACCGGCTCGCCGGCCGCCTCGCATGCGTCCGCGTATTCATGCGCATGGCGCACCAGCTCCGGCAACTCGGCCGCGCCGACCGCGACGACGGTCGGCGCACCGGGGCCGACATGACGCAGCGGGCTGTAGGCGGCGATTTCCTGCGCGGTGAGTCGAAGCTTCTCGCCGAGCACGCACAGCGAGATCGGCTCGAGATCGACGAGCGGGCTGATCGCAAGCGCCGACACGACCGCCGGATGCGCGCGATACACGGCGGTCAGGTGACCGCCTGCCGAGTGGCCGCTCAGGTGGATCGGCCGGCCGCCGGTGCCGATGCGATCGGGATCGGCCGCGAGATGGTCGAGCAGCGCGCCGATCTCGCCGACGATGTCGGTCATCGATGCAGCCGGTGCGAGCGTGTATTCGGCGAGCACGACATCGAACCCGCGTGCGAGCGGCCCGGCGGCCGCGTACGCGAAATCTTCCTTCGCGCAGTGCTGCCAGTAGCCGCCGTGAATGAACACGAACAGCGGCGCGCCGGGCAGGCCGCAGCGCAGCCAGTCGAAGCGCTGCGCGGGGCGCGACCCGTAACGCAGGTCGCGCTGCGCGGGCGTCGCGGCGTAAAGCGCGGCACTGCGTGCCTGGCAGGACGCGAGTACCGCGGGGAAGTCAGGAATGGCCTTCGTGTTCAGGTAAGCGGCGTCGAGCGCCGCGCGGTCCATGCCGCGATAGAGGATCGTCATTCGGAATGTGCGTGGGTCGGATTGCGGATCCGCGGGACGCGCGTCGCGCCCGCTGCGAAGGCGGCGGACGGACCGGCGCCGATGCACGCCATTATCCGCAGTACAACGGGGCGCGCCTATCCGGAATCGGCGGGTGCGGTACGCGCCTGTCCGCTTTCGGCGGAGGATTGCTGCGTGGCGGGCGCATCGCGCCGGCGCATGCGGAACCGGCAGAACGGACGCGATGCTGCGCCCACGCCGCACGACAGCTCGGCATGACCGCCGCGCGCGCCGTGCAATTCACGGCAACGCAACTCAGATCAGCTCGGAGATCTCGATCAGGTTCAGGTCCGGGTCGCACACGTACACCGACCGGATCTTCTGCGTCGCGCCGGTGCGCTCGACGGGCCCTTCGACGATCGGCCATTCGACGAGGTGCAGATGCGCGATCACGTCGTCGAGCGGCACCGACGCGATGAAGCACAGGTCGAGCGCGCCGGGCACCGGCACGTGCGCCTTCGGCTCGAACTCCGCGCCGCGCACGTGCAGGTTGATCTTCTGGTTGCCGAAGCGGAACGCGAGCCGGCCCGCGCCGAAGGTTTCGAGCTGCATCTGCAGCACTTCGGTATAGAAATGCTTCGTCCGCTCCGGATCGACGCAAGTCAGCACGAGGTGGTCGAGGTGGTCAATCAGTGCCATGTGATTCGCTCCGGTTCGGTTACGAGAAAGCCCGCTGCGCCGGCATGTGGCCGGCTTCGGCGCGCGGTGGCGGATGCAGGTCCGAGCGGCGCCCGGCCTTCAGGATCTGGCTCGGCACGTCATGCCCGATCAGCGCGGGCAACCGCGCGGCCGCGGCGAGTACGCCCGCCAAGTCGACGCCCGTATCGTAGCCGTCGAGCGCGAGCATGTGCACGAGCTCCTCGGTGCACGCGTTGCCGGTCGCGCCCGGCGCGTACGGACAGCCGCCGAGGCCGCCGAGCGATGCGTCGAAGCGGTCGATGCCGGCGTCGAGCGCGGCGAGCGTGTTCGCGAGCGCCATGCCGCGCGTGTTGTGAAAGTGCAGCGTGAGCTGCAGCGCGCCGAAGCGTTCGCGCGCGCGTTCGGCCAGGTCGCGCACCTGGGACGGATACGCCATGCCGGTCGTGTCGCACAGCGTGAAGCCGTGCACGCCGAGATCCGCGAAGCGCTGCATCCACGCGAGCACGGTTTGCGCGCGCACGTCGCCTTCCATCGGGCAGCCCATCGCGGTCGACAGCGACACGTTGAGCGCGACGCCGGTGCCGCGCACCGTGTCGATCACGTCGCGCAGTTGCGCGAACGACTGCTCGCGGGTCATCCGCAGGTTCGTGCGGTTGTGGCTCTCGCTCGTCGACATCACGAGGTTCACCTCGTCGACGCCGCACGACAGCGCGCGTTCCGCGCCGCGCACGTTCGGCACGAGCACCGTATAGACGACGCCCGGCGCGCGCACGATGCCGTGCATCACGGCTTCCGCGTCGCGCAGCGCGGGGATCGCCTTCGGCGACGTGAACGACGTGACCTCGATCTTCGCGTAGCCGCACGCGCTCAACGCGTCGACGAGCGCGATCTTGTCGTCGGTGTCGACGAACGCCGCTTCATTCTGGAAACCGTCGCGTGTCGCGACTTCGTGAATATAAAGTCGTTGGGGATGGGGCTGGTTCATGTCGTCGTCCGGGTGGCGGCGGGTTGGTCGCTTCAGATCACGCCGCGCGTGCGCCAGTCGTCGCGCGTCGCCGCATCGATGCCGATCGATTCGAGTACCGCGTCGGTATCGGCGCCGAGCGCGGGCGCCGGACGCTCGATGCATCCCGGCGTCGCGCCGAGTTTCGGCACGATGCCCGGCACGAGCACGGGCGTGCCGTCGGGCAGCGCGGCGTCGACGATCATGTCGCGTGCGCGGTAATGCGGATCGGCCGCGATGTCCGCGACGTCGTAGATGCGCCCGGACGGGATGCGTGCGTCGTGCAGCGCGGCGAGCACGTCGTCGAGATCGAGCCGCGCGCTCCATTCGCCGATCGCCGCGTCGATGCGCGCAACCTGCGCGACGCGCCCGTCGTTGTGCGCGAGCGCGGGATCGTCGCCGAGATCGGGGCGCCCGATCAGCGCCATCAGGCGCCGGAAGATGCTGTCGCCGTTGCCGGCGATCAGCGCGTACCTGCCGTCGCGGCAGCGGTACGCGTTGGTCGGAGCGATGCCCGGCAGGCTGCTGCCGGCCGGCTCGCGCACCGCGCCGAACGCCGAGTATTCGGGCAGCAGGCTTTCCATCATGTTGAAGACGGATTCGTACAGCGCGACGTCGACGACCTGCCCCTTGCCGCCCTGCTGTTCGCGATGGCGCAGCGCGAGCAGGATGCCGATCACGCCGTGCAGCGCCGACAGCGAATCGCCGAGCGACACGCCGACGCGCACCGGCGTGCGGCCGGGCTCGCCGGTCAGGTGGCGCAGGCCGCCCATCGCTTCGGCGATCACGCCGAAGCCGGGCCGGTCGCGATACGGGCCGGTCTGGCCGAAGCCCGATACGCGCAGCATCACGAGACGCGGGTTGATCGCGGACAGCGTCTCCCAGTCGAGCCCCCAGCCTTCCAGCGTGCCGGGCCGGAAGTTCTCGATCAGCACGTCGGTCCCGGCGACGAGGCGGCGCACGACGTCCTGCCCTTCGGGCGTGCGCAGGTCGAGCGCGAGCGAGCGCTTGTTGCGCGACTGCGCGGCCCACCAGACCGACGTGCCGTCGTGCAGCAGCCGCCATTTGCGCAGCGGGTCGCCGACGCCGGGCGGCTCCACCTTGATCACGTCCGCGCCGAATTCGGCGAGCATCCGGCCCGCGAACGGCCCGGCGATCAGTTGGCCGAGTTCCAGCACGCGGATACCGTCCAGGGGGCGCGTCATGACTGTCTCCTGAAAATCGTGTTGTCGATGACGGCGATCATGACGGCGTTCGCATCCGGCGAAAATCGATCGATGCTCAACCAGCCTTTCCTGAACGGAAAGGGGCGCGTGGCTCTTTTCGCGGGCCAGCACGGCGGCTTCGTCGAGCGCCGCACACGCATCGTCCCAGTGGCGCCCGCGTGCGCCATCGCCTGCAGCACGACGGGGCGCTGCCACAGCGGCTCGTGCGACGGAACAGTGAACCGGGAAGTCGTCGGGCCGGCCGTGCACGGATGGCATCGACGTTTTCCACGCGGGAAAGCGCGCTCGCGCAATGCGCAAGCCCGATCGCATGCGCCGTTGGCAGAATCGTTGCCGTTGCGCGCCCGCCGGGCGCCCGTCAGCGAGGCCCGCCATGTTTTCCAGTTCCTCTCCTGCGCAGATCGTGTTTCTCGACCGCGCGACGCTGTCGCCGCAGACCGTGCTGAAGCCGTTTCCGTTTCCGCACGCGCTGCGGACCTTCGAACGGACGGCCGCGGACGAAGTGGCCGCGCGTATCGGCGACGCGGACATCGTCGTGACCAACAAGGTCCGGCTCGACGCGACGGCGCTCGACCGTGCGCCGCACCTGAAAATGATCGCGATCGCCGCGACGGGTACCGACATCGTCGATCTCGATGCGTGCGCCGCGCGCGGCATCGTCGTCAGCAACATTCGCGGGTATGCGGTGCGCACCGTACCCGAACACACGTTCGCGCTGATCTTCGCGCTGCGGCGCAGCCTCGTCGCGTATCGCGACGCGGTGCGCGCGGGGCGCTGGCTCGACAGCGGACAGTTCTGCTTCTTCGATCATCCGATCCGCGACCTGGCCGGCGCGACGCTCGGGATCGTCGGCGACGGCGTGCTCGGCCGTGCGCTGGCCGGCATCGCCCGCGCGCTCGACATGCGCGTGCTGTTCGCCGCGCACGGCGCTGCGCGGGGCGCCGGGCATGTGCCGCTCGACACGCTGCTGCGCGACAGCGACGTGATCACGCTGCACTGCCCGCTCACGCCGGGGACCCGCGGCCTGATCGACGCGGCCGCGTTCGCGCGGATGGCGCGCCGGCCGCTGCTGATCAACACCGCACGCGGCGGGCTCGTGGATGAAGGTGCACTCGTCGACGCGCTGCAGTCGGGGCAGATTTCGGGCGCCGGCTTCGACGTGGTCACGCAGGAGCCGCTGCCGGCCGCGCACCCGTTCCACGCGATCCTGTCGCATCCGGCGTTCATCCTGACGCCGCATGTCGCGTGGGCGAGCGACGAGGCGATGCGGGCACTGGCCGATCAGCTCGTCGACAACGTTGCCGCGTTTGCGCGCGGCGAACCTCGGCAGGTGGTGTGACGCCGGTCGCTGCGGACCGAACCTGCGGACCGCGCGAATTCGGGCCGTGCAGTCAGGGCCGTGTAAATGGGGCGCGCAGATCGACCGCGCAAATGGAGCGGCCCCGCTCGATTGCTCGAAGCGGGGCCGACGGAATGGGGGCTGCTTACGCCAGCGACTCGGCACGGTACGGGTTCGTACATCCGCCCTGTCTTGCGGCCGGTTTCCGAATTCCTGATGGGCGCTACTTCAAGGAAATCAGGCCGCCAAATCTGTAGGACGAGTCCAAAACTGATGAAACGGTGCCCCGGACACCGTTCGCTGCCGCGCCGACCGGCGCGCGAGCCTCGACGCGAAGATCGATCAGTAAGCGGACATCTCGACGCAAGGATCGACCTTGGACGGCGAGCAGATGACCGAATACTTGGCGCTTTCGCGCATCAGCGCTTCGCCTTCGTGCAGCGCGATCTTGATCTCGGGGTGACGCTCGTACGCGAGGAACGCGGAGCAGAAGACCGCGGACATCACGACCAGGGAAAACACAAATTTTTCAAGGGATTGGAGACGTTCGGGCATGGTTCGACCTTTCTTCTAGGTCGTGATTATAGCTCGAATTAAGGGTTTTCCCTATATTCCGATCCGCATACCGAGGATGGGTTCGGTCGATACCCGGTCGCGTTTGCGCCCTTTTTTGCCGCTAATCCGGGCCCGAGCACGGGTCGAACAAGATGGGGCACCGCCGCGGTCGCGGCACCGTTCGCGCAGTCCGCCAGCGGTCCGTGGAGAACGGTACGGTTCCGCGCGCCGGGAGCGTCCTCTGAAGAAAGCGCGACGAAGCCCGTCGCCGGCCGCGTCACTGCGGCGCTGACGCACCGCTCGCCGCGTTGCCGGGCCACGCCTTGCCGATCCGGTCGATCAGCGATTTGGCGGCGCCGGTCGCGATGGCCGCGTCGACGCCCGAGGTCTGCCACGAACCGTCGGCGGCCTTGACGAAGGTCAGGTTCGCGCGCGACGGCGCGTAATCGTGGTTGCGCCACGTGACCACGACGTCGCACGTGTAGGTCCGTTCGCCGACCTTCCTGCAGTCGCCGTCGGGTTTCGCCGAGATCACGTCGGCCGACACGGGCAGCGGCTGGCCGAACAGCGCGTTCAGGCCGCCGTGGTTTTCCGCTTCGAGCGCGCGGCGCACCGCGGCATCGACGTCGCTCGATCCGGGGCCGTCGTGGAGCAGGTTGCAGGCGGCAAGCAGCGTGGCCGCACAGCCGAGCGTGAGCAGCGTGGGAAACTTCATGGAACTCCGCGAATCGGGTGAACGTCGGGCGGCATGCGGCGATGCGAGCGAACGTATCGCCGGGCCGGTACGCTGCGTAGTCTGCAACGTCCGTGCACGGTTCGCGGTATCCATTTGTAACCAATTGCACGGATGGCGCGCGCAAGCATCGGCAGGACCGCCTGCATCGCTGCGCCGCCGCTGTCCTTCGCGTTGAGTCGCGTTAACGCACGCCGCCACACGTGGACGCCTATTGCCGCTCCTGCTTCACGCGACTCACGAGCTGCGTCGGGCTCACGAACTGCAGCGCGATCACGACCCACACGAGCGTGATGGCCATGTAGATCATCGCCATCGCGTCGATCGACTGCGGCGCGCGCACGCCGGTCGAGAACACCGCGTAATACAGCGCGACGACGAGCGTCTGCGTGCTCGGGCCCGCGGTGAAGAAGGTCAGCTCGAACATCCCGATCGTGCGCACCAGCACGAGCAGCCCGGCCGCGAGCATGCCGGGCACCAGCAGCGGCAACAGCACGTAGCGGAAATAGCGCCACGTGTTCGCGCCGAAGATGCGCGCGGCGGCTTCGAGGTTCGGATCGATCTGCTCGATGAACGGCGTCATCACGAGGATCACGAACGGCAGCGCCGGTACCAGGTTCGCGAGGATCACGCCCGGCAGCGTGCCGGCGAGCCCGACCTTGTACATCACGGTCGCCATCGGGATCCCGTACGTGACGGGCGGCACCATCAGCGGCAGCAGGAACACCAGCAGCGCGAAGCGCTTGCCGCGGAATTGCACGCGCGCGAGCGCATAGGCGGCCGGCACGCCGAGCGCGACCGACAGCAGCACCACCGCGCCGACCACTTCGACCGTCACCCACAGCACGCTCGCGAGCTGGAAGTCTTCCCACGCCTTGGCATACCAGTGCAGCGTGAAGCCCTGCGGCAGCGGCGTGCCGAACCAGCGCGTCGCGACCGAGTTCACCGCGACGGTCGCGATCAGCAGCATCACGTTCAGCAGGAAGAACGCCATCAGCCCCCACACGAGCGCCTTCCATGCACGGCCGGCGAGGCTGCCGCGCAGTTTGCGCGGCTTCATCGCGTTGACCGGCTGCGCGCCGGGCGGGCTGTGCTTCGGCGGCCACGCCGGCGCGGCATGATTGTCGGTCGCCATCAGCCCTTGCCTCCCGTGACCGGACCGGTATAGAAGAAGCGGCGCGCGCCGAGCATCGACGCGACCACCAGCAGCTGCACGAAGCCCATCACGATCGCGATCGCCGACGCGAGCGAATAGTCGTAGCTCTCGAACGCGGCTTCGGCGGCCGCGATCGAGATCACTCGCGTCGGCCCGGCCGGCGCGCCGAGCAGCACGGCTGACGGGAACACCGAGAACGCCTGCACGAACGACAGGCACGCGGCCATCGTGAGCCCCGGCACGAGCAGCGGCAGGTAGATCCGCCGGAACTGCTGCCACGGGTTCGCGCCGAGCGTGGCCGCGGCGCGCGCGAGCGTCGGGTCGATGCCGCTGATGTACGACAGCATCAGCAGGAACGCGAACGGAAAGCCCGACACGATCAGCGACAGCAGCACGCCCCAGTAGTTGTGCGTGAGGCGCACCTCGTCGGTGTACAGGTGCAGCCCTTGCAGCGCCTGCGGGAACCAGCCGTTCGGGCCGAAGTACGTGAGCATCCCGTCGGCGACGAGCACCGTGCCGAGCGTGACGGGAATCACGAGCAGCGTCGTGACGAACTTCTGGTACGGCGAGTTGCGGCGCAGCGCGAACGCGACAGGCACCGCGATGCCGACGTTGATCAGCGTCGCCGGCACCGCGAGCTTCAGCGTGACGAGCACGGTCGGCCACATCGCCGTGTCGGTGAAGAACTGCACGTAGTTCGCGAGCACGCCGCCGCCGTTCGTCGGCTGGAACGACAGCACGAGGCCGTACGCGAACGGATAGATGAACAGCGCGACGATGAACGCGAGCGCGGGCGTGACGAGCCACGCCTTCGCGTCGCGCGGCGCGCCGCCGGTCGCGAGCGTGCTCATGCGGCACCGCCCTTGCAAGTGCTGTTTCGACAGTGCCCGACAGAAGCATTCCGTTGCGCAAGAATGTGCGTCCGGCGGCGATCGGGGATGGTTTTCATGCTGGCCTCCCGGGGGCGCGCTGCCGCGCACGCGGCGCCGCGGCCGTTCATCGCGCGTCTCCCGCATAGACGAGCGTGCGCGCCGGGCTCACGCGCAGCCGCAGCCGTTCGCCCTGCGCGAATTCGCCGGCGACGCGCGCCCAGATCGGGCCGAACGGCGTGATCGCGCGAATGAGCGAGTCGCGGCCGCCGTATTCGACCGTTTCGACGGTCGCGTCGAATGCGTTGTCGGCGCCTGCTTGTGCGCGCTCGATGTCGTCGGGGCGCAGCGCGACCACGACGTCCTTGCCGTCGAAGCCCGCCATCGGCACGCCGGTGATGCGCACACCCGCGGCGGCGACGTTCACGTAATCGCCGGCCATGCCTTCGAGCGTGAACGGCAGCACGTTGCGATAGCCCATGAAGCGCGCGACGTGCAGGTTGTGCGGGCGCGTGTACACGTCCTTCGGCGACGCGACCTGCTGCACGACGCCCTCCTTCATCACGACGATCCGGTCGGCCATCGACAGCGCCTCGTCCTGGTCGTGCGTCACGTAGATCGTCGCGCGTTCGAGTTGCGTGTGGATGCGGCGGATCTCGGCGCGCATCTCGATGCGCAGCTTCGTGTCGAGGTTCGACAGCGGCTCGTCCATCAGCACCAGCGGCGGCTCGATGACGATCGCGCGCGCGATCGCGACGCGCTGCTGCTGCCCGCCCGACAACTGCCCGGGCAGCTTGCCCTCGTGGCCGACGAGCTGCACGAGTTCGAGCGCCTGCTGCGCGCGCCGCCGCGTTTCCTGCTTCGGCACGCCGCGCATCTTCAGCCCGAAGCCGACGTTTTCGAGCACCGACATGTGCGGAAACAGCGCGTAGTTCTGGAACACCATGCCGAAGCCGCGGCGCTCGGGCGGCAGCACGTCGATGCGCGTGTCGTCGAGCCAGATGCCGCCGCTCGTGAGCGGCTGCAGCCCGGCGATGCAGTTCAGCGCGGTCGACTTGCCGCAGCCCGACGGGCCGAGCAGCGCGACGAACTCGCCGCGCCGGATGTCGAGATCGAGCCCGTTCAGTGCGGCGACCTGCGCGCCCTCCGCATTGGTGAAGCTGCGGCACACGCCGTCGAGCCGCAACCGTTCGAAACTGTGCTTCATTACGCGAACTCCGTCGGCGCGGGCGCCGCGGCGCCCGCGGGTTCATCCGTCATTTCGACTTCTGCGACCCGATCTCGCGGTCCCACTTCTGGAACGCGGCCACCATCGCCTGCGCGTTGAGCGGCTGCACGTGCGGACGTTCCGCGAGCAGCTTCGCGTACTCGGGGCGGCCGAACTTCCTGATCACTTCCTGGCTGTGCGCGGGCGCCATCTCGAGCGTCACGCCCTTCACCGCCGGGCCCGGATAGAAGTAGCCGTCGTCGTAGGTCATCGCCTGCTGCGCCGGTTCGAGCAGGAAGTTCATCAGCTTGAACAGCACGTCGAGCTTGTCCTTCGCCACGCCCTTCGGAATCACCATGTAGTGCGCGTCGTTGACCCACGTCATGTTGTCGAACGCCTGGATCCGGAAGTCGGCCGGCACGATGCCGAGCGCGCGCGGGTTGAGGTCCCAGCCGGTGACGGTCACGGTCATGTCGCGCGTGCCTTCGCCGAGCTCCTTCATCACGGCCGACGTGCCGCCCGGGTAGTACGGCACGCAGTCGTTGAGCTGCTTCAGGAACGCCCAGGTCTTGTCCCAGCCGTTGATCGGATCCTGCGGGTTCTTGTCGCCCAGCACGTACGGCAGCCCCATCAGGAACGTGCGGCCGGGGCCCGAGTTCGCCGGGCGCGCGTAGATCAGCTTGTTCGGATGCGCCTTGCACCACGCGAGCAGCTGTTCGGGCGTCTTCGGCGGGTCGGCGACCTTCGCCGGGTTGTATTCGAGCAGCGGGCCGGCCGGCATGTAGGTCACTTCGAGGCCGAAGCCCTGCGCGACATCCTGCATCTTGCGCGGGCCGGGCGCGTACCGGTCGAGCACGCCGGGGAACGCGCCCGCGTTGTCGGGCAGCAGCTTCAGCCACAGGTTCTGCTCGATGCCGGCGGCCAGCGCGTCGGTGCCGGTCAGCACGAGATCGATGTCGGCGCGCCCCGCCGCCTGCATCGCCTTGATCTTGCCCGGCAGCTGCGGCGCGGGCGCGTTCGTGAACGTGACGTTCGCGACGAGATTCGGGTTCTTCTCCTTGAACGCCTCGATGGCCTTCTGCGTGAGCTGCAGGTTGCCCGCGACGTCGACGACGTTCAGCGATACGGGTGCGGCAACGGCTGCCGCGGCCGACAGCGTGAAACCCAGCGCGAGTGCGATCCGGCGGACACGGCGAGCGATCGGGGTGGCGTTCATGTCTCCTCACTTCGGTCGGTGGATGGGACCTTTCTTTTCAGGAAATCATGACGGCGTTATACGATGTCGGTCAACAAAAAACCGACTGGCGCGGGGCGGGAATTTCCCTAACAGAAACCTTCCGTTTCCCGAGGATTTGTAGATTGAACGATTTGGCGCCGCGACACGGCGACGGGCACGCGGCGTGTTAGGACGTCGTATGTCGCTGGGCGCTCAAATGGAATCGGTTCACGTTGACGCGCCGGCAGGGAATTCATGCGCGGCGCGTTGCCGATGGCGCTCAGGCCGCACCGAGCGCGATCACCTCCCCGATCAGCCGCTCCGCATCCCGCCACTCGCCGTACCCGGACGCCGGATTCAGATGCCCGACTTCGCCGAGATCGACGAGCTTGCTGCCCCACCCGGCCGCCAGCAGTTCGACGCGTTCGAAGCGCGCGAGCGGATCGTTGCGGCTAGCGGCCACGACGCTCGGAAACGGCAGCCGCCCGGTCGGTACCGGGGTCCAGCCGTTCGCGGCGATCGCGTCGGGCGCCGGGTAACCGGCGGGCATCGGCGTGTCGAGATCGGCCGGTGCCGCGAGCAGCGCGCCGTGGATCTTGCGCGTGGCCTGCCGTGCCCAGTGCACCGTGATCATCACGCCCGCGCTGTGCGCGACCAGAATCACGGGGCCGTCGATCGCGGCGAGCGCCGCATCGAGTGCCGCGACGCGCGCGGCGCGGCTCAGCTTGTCGGCTTCGAGCGGCGCGACGGACCGTGCGTTCGGCAGGCGTCGTTGCAGATGCGTCTGCCAATGGTCTTCGACGTGATCGCGCAAGCCGGGCACGATCAGGATGGTGGGCGCGGTCGCCAGGGTCATGCAGCCTCCGGGAGGGTTCGGTTCAGGAAAGGTGGGACGCGCGCCGTTCGCGTTCGACGCGCGCGAGATCGGCCGCGTAGCTCGCGCGTCCGATCGCGAACAACACGGCGGCCGCGAGCGGCACGACGGGAATCCATTGCAGTGCGCCGACGAGGCCGGCGCGATCGGCGACCCACCCCGTCAGCAGCGGGCCCGGCGCCATGCCGAGCAGGTTGTTGGCGAGCGTGAGCGTCGCGAACGCCGATGCATGGATCGCGGCGGGCGTCAGGTTCGCGACCATCGCGCCCGATGCGCCGGACGCGCCCGCACCGACCAGCATGCCCGCGCAAATCAGCGCGAGTTGCAGCGGCCCGGGCGGCAGCCGGAACGCGGCCGCGAGGCACACGCCCGTCAGCACGCAATACGCGATCGCGGTCAACCACTTGCGCTTGCCGTCGGTTTTGCCGACACGGTCGGTGACGATCCCGCAGCCGACCATCCCGACGCCCGACAGCAGCACGAAGCCGGCCGCGAGCACCGCGGCGCGGTCCGGCGCCATCGCGTAATAACGGTTCAGGTAGCTCGGCAGCCACGCGAACAGCGCGCCGGGCACGAACAGGTGCAGCCCGCTGCCGACATACGCGCAGATCACCGAACGCGATGCGAACAGCCCCGACATCAGCGCGCGCACGCTGCCGCGCAGGTCGCGCGGCGCATCGGCATGGGGCCGGCACGGTTCGACGCGGCAGGCCGCGAGCCGCCGTTCGGTGACCACGCCGCGGTACGCGACGAGCAGCACGATGCCGAGCGCGGCCATCACGCCGAACGACCAGCGCCAGCCGAGATGCGCGCCGACGAGGCCGCCGAGCGCCATCCCGAACACGGAGCCGAACGCGCCGCCGGCCATGAACGCGCCGGTCAGCGTCGCGCGCAGCCGGGCCGGAAAGATGCTGAGGATCAGTGCGACGCCGACGCTGCCGTACGCGGCTTCGCCGAGCCCGACGAGGCCGCGCGACACGAGCATTTGGGCGTAGTTGGTCGACAGCGCGCAGCCGAGCGTCGCGACGCTCCACAGCGCGGCCATCAGCACGATGCTGCGCACGCGGCCGAAGCGGTCGGCGAGCACCGACAGCGGGAACGTCAGCAGGCCGACCAGCAGCGCGACGACGCCGGAGAGCGAGCCGAGCTGCGTGTCCGACAGTCCCCACGCGTGCTTGAGGAGCGGAAACACGGCATTGAGCACCTGCCGCGACATGTAGTCCGACAGCAGCAGGCCGACGGTCAGCCCGAACACGAGCCAGGCATAGGCCGGCGCGCGCCGCCCGGTGGCCGCCACGTCCTGCAGCGACGGCTCGACGTGATGAATCAGCATGCGTGTCTCCTCCGGCACCGGTGCGGCAACGCGCCGGCGCGGCTTGCGCGGCCCCGCTCCGTTCGTCGGAGCTTGCCTCGCGCACGGCGCGAGGGTGGGTGCCGCGCCACATCGATCGGCGGGCGGCGCTCGCGGGCCGCCCGGTTGCACGGTCGCCCGGTGCGTCAGGCCGCGCGCAGCGGCACGCTCAGCTGGCCCGGCCGGCGGTTCGGCGCCATCCCGAGCTGCGCGAGCGTCTCGTCGACGCCGTCGTACTGCACGCCGATCCGGTAGATCGCCTTCGCCTCCTTGCCGGTGGCGATCTCGCGCCCGAGTTCGCGCGCGATCCGCGCGCACTGCTCGACCTGCTGCACCGACGTCATCCGGTTGCCCTTCTGGTCGATGATCGTGTCCTCGATCCCGCAGCGCGGATGCAGGCCCAGCGCCATCGCGACCGTGTTGATCGGCAGCACGTTCTTCATCAGCGATTCGAGCGTGATGCACGCGCCGTCCGGGCAGCGCCGCACGAATTCCATGAAGTTGTACGGATTCGGGCCGTCGAAGCCGCCGCCGATGCCGACCCACGTGACGTTCAGCGGCCCGCGATAGACGCCGCGGCGGATGATCCGCTCGAGCGTCTCGAGCGCGTGCATGCCGGTGAGCTGGAAATGCGGCTGGATGCCGGCCGCCTGCAGCCGGCGCAGGTGCTCGTCGACCCAGCCGGGGCCGGCCGGCACGGTCATCTCGCGGTACGCGTCCCACAGCGCGGCTTCGTTCAGCGAGGTGCCGGCGATGTCCTTGCGGTTCATCAGCTCGGTGATGTTCATCTGCACGGTGTTGATCGCGACCGTCACCTGGTCGGGCTTCGGCGTCAGCTCGGCGAGCATGTGGCGCGTGTCGTCGGACAGCCATTTCGCCTCGGCGCCGTCGCCTTCCGGCGCGAACGAGATCGAGCCGCCGACCTGCAGGATCATGTCGGGCACCGCCTCGCGCAGCCGGCCGAGCAGCTCGTTGAATTTCGACAGCCGCTTGCTGCCCTTGCCGTCGAGTTCGCGCACGTGCAGGTGCAGCACCGTCGCGCCCGCGTTGTAGCAGTCGACGGCCTTCTGCACGTGCTCGTCCATCGTCACCGGAATGTCTTCCGGAAAGTCGGCGGGCATCCATTCGGGGCCGTACGGCGCGACCGTGATGACTACCTTGTCCTGGTTTTCCGGGTGCAGCGAATCGTCGAGAAATTGCATGTCGTCCTCCAGTGGGAATCGTTTTAGTGCAGGCGTACGGGCGTGCGTATCCCGCCGCGCCGGGCGGCTGGCCTGGCGCGTCGTGTACAGGGTTGCGAGTCGGTTAAGGTGCGGGCGCGCTCAGAACGGCACGTCGCCGACGATGCCCGCGCGCTCCATCCTGCGCACGCACGGCGGGTAGTCCATCACCGCGTAATGCTGGGTGCTGCGGTTGTCCCAGATCGCGACGCTGTTCTTCTTCCAGCGCCAGCGCACCTGGTATTCGGGGATGTAAGCCTGGCTGATCAGGTATTGCAGCAGCTGGCCGGCGCCCGGATTCGCGTCCTGCCCGAAGCGCACGCGCCCGGGCGTATGGAAGTTCGTGAAGTGCGTCGTGAACGCGTTCACGTACAGCACCTTCTCGCCGGTTTCGGGATGCGTGCGCACGACCGGATGCTCTGCGTCCGGATACTGCGCCTTCAGCGCGAGGCGCTTGTCGACCGGCATCGCCGCGCCGAAGCTCGCCTCGATGCTGTGGCGTGCGCGCAAGTCTTCGATCTGCTGCTTCACGTGTTCCGGCAGGTTCTCGTATGCGAGCACCATGTTCGCCCACATCGTGTCGCCGCCAACCGGCGGACCCTCGATGCAGCGCAGCACACAGCCGAGCGGCGGCGCCACGCGCCAGCTCGCATCGCTGTGCCACGCATTCTCGTAGCGGTCGTTCGGCTGGTCGGGCGACTTGTAGATCCGCACGAGCCCCGGGTGCTCGGGATCGCTGCCGGCGACCGGATGATCCTCGAGCTCGCCGAAGCGGCGTGCGAACGCGACGTGCTCGGCGCGCGTGATGTCCTGGTCGCGCAGGAACAGCACGCGATGGCGCAGCAGTTGCGTGCGGATCTCGGCGAACAGGCCGTCGTCGTGCACGGCGTCGGCGAGGCTCACGTCCAGCAGCTCCGCGCCGATCGCACAGGTCAGGGGTTCGACTCGCATGCGCGTCTCCTCAGACGATGAATACCGACGAGCCGGTCGTCTTGCGCGACTCGAGATCGCGGTGCGCCTGTGCCGCGTCCTGCAGCGCGTAACGCTGGTTGATCTCGATCCGGATGCGGCCGGCCGCGACGTGCGCGAACAGCTCGCCGGCTAGGTCGTTCTTCTCGGCCGGATCGGCGATGTAGTCGGCCAGCGCCGGGCGCGTCAGGTACAGCGAACCCTTCATCGCGAGGCGCTGCGGGTCGAACGGCGGGATCGGGCCCGACGCGGTACCGACGCAGACCATCAGCCCGCGCCGCTTCAGCGAATCGAGCGAGCCCTCGAAGGTGTCCTTGCCGACGCTGTCGAACACGACGTCGACGCCCGCGCCGCCGGTCAGTTCGCGCACGCGCTTCGCGACGTCCTCGCGGCTGTAGTCGATCGTATGGTCGCAGCCATGCGCGCGGGCGATCGCGGCCTTGTGCTCGCTCGACACGGTGCCGATCACCGTCAGCCCGAGCAGCTTCGCCCATTGCGACACGATCAACCCGACGCCGCCCGCGGCCGCGTGCAGCAGGATCGTGTCGCCCGGCGCGAACGCGTGGATGCGGCGCAACAGGTACGCCGACGTCAGGCCGCGCATCGTCATCGCCGCGGCCGTTTCGCAGGCGATCCCGGCCGGCAGCTTCACGAGCGGCGCGGCGGCGATCAGCCGTTCGGTGCTGTACGCGCCGAGCGTGTTCAGGAAGCCGGTGTAGGTCACCCGGTCGCCGGCGGCGACGTTCGTCACGCCGGGGCCGACGGCCTCGACCACGCCGGCGGCCTCGACGCCGATGCCGGCCGGCAGCGGCACCGGATACAGGCCGCTGCGGAAATACGTGTCGGCGAAGTTCAGGCCGACGGCCTCGTGCCGCAGGCGGACCTGCCCCGCGCCCGGGTCGCCGACTTCGACCGCTTCCCAGCGCAGCACGTCGGGGCCGCCGGTTTCGTGGAATCGCACTGCATGTGCCATCTGGTTCTCCGTAGGGTTTCAGTCGGATGCGCGTCACGCATCGTCGGGTTCGTCCGCGTCCGGCGTCGTCGCGGCTGAGCCGCTCGCCGGAGGCGCGTCCAGTTCGGTCCAGTCGGCGTCGCTCAAATAGCGCCGCGCGGCCGGGAAAATCACGCCTTCCATGCGCCCCATCTGCTCGAACGCGCCGCGCGCATAGACGGCGAGCGCTGCATCGAACGCGGCCGACGGCAAGCCGTCGGCGGCGAGCCGCGCCAGCGCGTCGAGCGCGTGCGCGTCGCGGCGCCGCTGGCGGTCGAGCTCGTCGAGTTCGGCCGCGGTGCTCTCCGCCCGTCTGCGCAATGCCGCGCACAGGCGTGCTTCGGCGGACGGCCCGGAACGCGCGTCCTGCAGCGCCGCGAGCGACGCCAACGCGGCGTGCACCGCGAGCGCGCGGTCTGCATCGGCGGCCGGCCGCGTTGCCGAGTCCGGGGCTTCGCTCGCGAGCGTCGGCGCCTGCAACTGCGTCAGCGCCTGCAACTGCGCGCCGAGCGCGCGATGCGCGGCGAGACAGCGGGCCATCACGCGCGCCTCTGCCGGCGCACGCCGCGCCGGGCACACGAGCACCGGCACGCCGCTCGTCGCCAGCAGCAACCGCCGTTGCGCGGCCGCGCCGGCATCGGCATCGTGCGGCAGCGCCGCGACGCCGATCAGGTCGCAGCCGAGTTCGCCGGCGAGCGTGGCGGGCGACGTGCCGCCGGCCCCCGGATCGCCGGCCCCCGCGATCGCATGGGACAGGCCCTGCGCCCGGGCGGCGGCTTCCACTTTCGCACCGTGTTCCGGCATCCGCGCTCCGGATAAACGCGAGTCGGAGCCAGGCGATTGCGGCGCCGCGCCGGACAGCACGAACGTGACCCGCGCGCCGACCGCACGCGCCAGTTCGAGCGCATGGCCGATCGCGTCGATGCCGCCGGGCACGCCGTCGACCGTCACGAGCAGATGGCGATACATCGTGCCGCTCCGTTTATCCGGCGCTCGCCGCGCTGCGGCGCGCGCCGGTCGATACGATGTTCATGGCCCCTCCCCGTTGCATTCGTCAATCGCGTTCGTCACGCCTCGGAATCCATGCTATCGGCCGGGAGGCGGCGCGGCCCCACTCGCCGCGGGGGGGATTGACGCGCGAACGCGGTTCGGCCGATCCTTCCCCCCACGCCCACCCCGGACGCCGGCCTGCACGGCAGCGCCGGATTCCGACTGCTGCCCCGATGGCTCACCCACCCGAACGCGCCGACGCGCCCCCGACCGAACTCGTGCTGAAGACGACCGCGCCGCGCGTGCCGGCGCAGTTGCTCGCGCGCGCGCGGCTGAGCCTTGCCGCGGCGGCGTTCGACGCCCGGCCCGTCACGCTCGTGCAGGCGCCGGCCGGCTACGGCAAGACCTCGCTGCTCGCGCAATGGCGGCGCGAATCGCTCGCGCTCGGCCGCGCGGTCGTGTGGCTGTCCGCCGACGAGCGCGACGACGCGCCGCGCCTGCTGCAGGGGCTCGTGCAGGCGGTGCGCACCGGTTGCGCGCGGCCCGCGTTCGGGCGCCTGATTCCGGACGGCGCGGCCCGCGCGCTGGAGGGGCTGACCGCGTGGCTGGCCGAGGTCGCGCAACTGTCGATCGACGCGCTGCTGATCGTCGACGATGCGGAGCGGCTGCCCGCCGCCGGCCTCGACGCGCTGACCTACGTGCTGCACAACGCGCCGCAGAACCTGCGGGTGGTCGTCGCGGCCCGGCGCGGGCTCGATCACGCGGCCGGCGACCTGCTCGCCGGCGGGCAATGCACGCTCGCGGGCCCCGACTGGCTGCGCTTCACGCTCGACGAGACGATCGCGCTGGTCGGCGCGCGCTTTGCGCAGCGGGTCGACGCCGACGCGTGCGCGCGGCTGTTCGAGCGCGTCGACGGCTGGCCTCTCGGACTGCAGCTCGCGATGGCCGCGATGGCGCGCTCGGCCGATCCGCGCCAGGCCGTCGATGCGCTCGCCGCACGCATGGACGGCACGCGCGACCGGCTCGTCGAACTGCTGCTCGCGAATTTGTCGGCCGACGACACCGCGTTCCTGACCCGCACGAGCGTTGCCGACCGCCTGCATCCGTCGCTGTGCGCCGCGCTGCTCGACGACGCGGCCGCCCCCGACCGGCTCGCACGGCTCGCGCGCGACACGCCGCTGTTCATCGCGTCCGACGCTTCCGACTGGTGCCGGCTGCATCCGCTCGTGCGCGATACGCTGCGCGACCGTCTGACGACGAGCGCCGAAGCAGACCGCAGCGCGCTGCACGCACGCGCGGCCGCGTGGCTCGACGCGCACGGGATGACGGAGGAAGCGGCGCGCCACGCGTATGCGGCCGGCCAGTTCGAGACGGCATACGCGCTCGCGCAGCGCTGCCTCGAGGACGCGATCAAGCAGGGCCGCATCAACGACGTGCTCGACTGGCTCGCGCTGCTGCCCGATGCGGAACTCGACAAGCGCCCGACGCTGCGGATCGCGGTCGCGTGGGCGCTGGCGCTCGGCGAGCGCCATGTCGAGGCGCGGCGCCAGATCGCCGGCATCCTCGCCGACCCCGGCACGCCGGCCGCGATGCGCTACGAATGCGCGCTGATCCTCAGTGCGGCGGCCTACTACGCGGACGAAATCGACCATTTCGTCGAGCTGTTCGAACCGTGGGCCGACTTCACGCCGCCCAGGGCGACCTGGCTCGCGCAGATGCATGCGAACCGCCTGTCGGCGCGCGCGATCATCGTCGGCGAACCGGCGCAGGCGCGCCGCTTCCAGCAGGCCGCGCCGCGCGGCGCGACCGCGGCCGGGTTCGGCTACGTCGCGCGCTGGGGCGAGCTGATCACCGGCCTGAGCTACCTGCGCGAAGGCCAGATCCGGCTCGCGGACGACGCGTTGTCGCCGGCGCTCGCCCGCGCGGAAGCCGATCTCGGGCGCCGCCATCCGCTGACCTGCATGCTTGCGGCGATGTGCGCGGCGATCGCGTACGAGGCCGATCGCGTCGACCAGGCCGCCGCGCTGCTCGCGAACCGGCTCGACGTGCTCGAGCACGCGGGCACGCCCGACACCGTGCTGCTCGGCTACCGGACGGCCGCGCGCATCGCGCTGCTGCGCGGCGTCGAGCATCGCGCGATCGACCTGCTCGAGGCGCTCGACGCGATGGGCGTCGCGCGCCGGCTGCCGCGCCTGTCGGTCGCGAGCCTCGCCGAGCAGGTGCGCATTCACGCGGCGCGCTATCGCGAGGCGACCTGCCATGCGCTGGTCGAGCGGATCGATGCGATTGCCGCGGCCGAGTTTCCGTCGCACGGGCCGCTGTGGCGGCGCCCCGTCGTGCTGCTGCAGGCGATGGCGCACGCGGGCGCCGCGCTTGCCGCGCGCCGCTGGGACGATGCGTGCGCGGCGCTCGACGAAGCCGCCGTGCTGGCCCGCGAAATGAGCATGGGACGCGAGCGCATCGAGATCATGGCGCTCAGCGCGTTCGCGCTCGAACAGTCCGGGCACGGCGGCCGCGCGCTGCTCGACGAGGCGATGAACCTCGCGGACATGTTCGGCCTCACGCGCACGCTCGCCGACGCGCATCCGGCCGTCGCCGACTGGGCGCGCCGCATCGGCGACGAGACGGCCGCGGGCGACGGACCCGCCCGGCCCGCACAGCCGCAGCCGCGCATCGTGCCGCCCGCGCCGCGCAGCACGGCCAGCCCGCGCGCGGTGCCGAGCGTCGTGCTGACGCCGAAGGAGCGCGCGATCCTCGAACTGCTCGCGCGCAACCTGTCGAACAAGGAGATCGCGGTGGCGCTCGCCGTCGGCGAGGAAACCGTGAAGTGGCACCTGAAGAACCTGTTCGGCAAGCTCGACGCCAGCTCGCGCAAGCACGCGGTGCGCCGCGCGCTGGTGCTCGGGTTGCTCGAAAGCGCGCCTTGACGCGCGCGTTGCCCGCCTGCGCACGTCCGAACCGGCCTCAACTCGCGTCAACTCGCCTTAACTGGCCTTGATCGGCCTTGCCCGGCCGTTGATGACAACCGCGTCACCAGGGCTTCCCTCCGATTCTCCGCAACCCTGCCCCCCGCGCATGGGGGGGAGCGGCCGCGCGCCGTTGCGTAGTCTTTCCGCACGGCTCGCACCGGCGTCGCACCCGGCGCCCTCCCGCCTGCCTCGATGCTTCCCCTGCTGCACCCGCCCGGGCTCGATCCCGTGCGGTCCATTACGATCCTGGAGACTTCGATGAAGACGAAACTGGCCGCGCTCGCGGCGCTTGCCGGCAGTGCGGCGCTCGCGCACGCGCAATCCTCCGTCACGCTGTACGGGGTGGTCGACACGGGCCTGCTGTACCAGAGCACGTCGGCCGCGTCGTTCGGCCCGAGCGCGCCGAACACCGGCAAGGTGTTCCGCATGAAGGACGGCGGCATCTATTCGAGCTTCTGGGGCATCAAGGGCAGCGAGGACATCGGCGGCGGCTACAAGGTCAACTTCAAGCTGCAGGGCTCGTTCGACAGCGGCACCGGCAGGATGCAGCTGAGCGACACGCCGGGCGCCGTCGCGATCTTCAACCAGGTTGCGTCGCTCGGCGTGTCCGGGCCGTTCGGCACCTTCACGGCCGGCCGCCAGATCGTGCCGATGATCTACGCGATGGCCGACACCGACGTGCGCAACGCGCAGTTCTTCGGCAGCGTGCTGACCGCGTGGCTCGGCCTGAACACCGCGGCCGGCTGGCCGGGCACGAGCACCAACGGCGCGATCGGCGCGCTGTACGACAGCAATGCGCTCGTCTATCAGTCGCCGACCTTCGCGGGCGCGTCGATCGCGCTCGAATACGCGCCCGGCGGCGTCGCCGGGCAGTTCCAGGGCGGCACGCGCGAATCGGTCGTGCTGCGGTATTCGAACTACGGGCTCAACGCGTCGGCCGTCTACTACAACGGCCACGACACGAATCCGGCGCCGGGTGTCGCGCCGACCGGCGTCGACAACAACCGCTTCATCTACGTCGGCGCGAAATACACGATCCGTGACTTCTCGGTGTCGGCGTCGTACGGCAACGGCAGGAATCCGTCGCATGCGGACAAGGTGAACCTCGACATGCTGTCGGCCGGCGTCGGCTATCGCTTCACGCCCGCGTTGCAGGTGACGTCGGCGGTGTATTACCTGAAGGACCGCAACCGTTCGGAAAACCGCTCGACGGCCGTCGTGCTCACGGCCGACTACAGCCTGTCGAAGCGGTCGATGGTCTATGCGCAGGTCGGCCACGTGAACAACCGCGGCACGATGAACCAGATGCTCGTGTACGGGCAGCCGGTCGCGCCCGGGGTCGGCACGACCGCGGCGATGGTCGGGCTGCGGCACAACTTCTGACGATGCGGTGCGGTGTGGCACGGGTGCCGCAGCGCGCAGGGCCTGGCGCGATGTCCACAGGCACCCGTTCGCGACACGTCGATGCGTCGTCTGTTGAGGCGACTGACCGAAACAGGCAGGCGCGCTGCGCGCGGCGGCGCACGGACACGACGCGTGGCCGCCGTCTGCAGCGATCGCGGGGATCGGCTACAGTGGGCGTCTTCGGCGCGCCCCGCCCGCCGGTCGATGCGTTCGTCCCGTTCCTGCCGCCGTGTCAGCGGCTGCCCGGCGACGCGTAGCAGGCCGGCGGGGCGCGGATCCTCAACGTTGACGAACGAACCCCCATGCCCGATCTGTCCGCCTTCCCGATCACGAAAAAATGGCCGGCCCAGCATCCCGACCGTCTCCAGCTGTACTCGCTGCCGACGCCGAACGGCGTCAAGGTCTCGATCATGCTCGAGGAAACCGGCCTGCCGTACGAGCCGCACCTCGTGCGCTTCGACACGAACGACCAGCTGTCGCCCGAATTCCTGTCGCTGAACCCGAACAACAAGATCCCGGCGATCATCGATCCGAACGGCCCCGACGGCCGGCCGCTGGCGCTGTTCGAATCCGGCGCGATCCTGATCTATCTCGCGGACAAGACGGGCCAGTTGATCCCGAAGGATCCGGCGGGCCGCTACGAGACGATCCAGTGGGTGATGTTCCAGATGGGCGGCATCGGCCCGATGTTCGGCCAGGTCGGCTTCTTCCACAAGTTCGCGGGCCGCGACTACGAGGACAAGCGTCCGCGCGACCGCTACGTCGCCGAATCGAAGCGCCTGCTCGGCGTGCTCGACGCGCATCTCGCGAACCGCAAGTGGGTGCTGGGCGATTCGTACACGATCGCCGACATCGCGATCTTCCCGTGGGTGCGCAACCTCGTCGGCTTCTATGAAGCGGGCGACCTGGTCGGCTTCGGCGAATTCAAGCATGTCGCGCGGGCGCTCGACGCGTTCGTCGCGCGTCCGGCCGTCGCGCGCGGGCTCAACATCCCGGCACGCGGCTGAGCCGCGCGGCGGGCGCACCCGGTGCGGCCCGCCGTCTGTCCGGCCCGCCGCATCGCGCGGCGGGCGGTTCACGCGCTGCCTTTCGCGCGTTTTCTTTCGGTGTTTCCATGTCCCGCTCGTCGCGTTCGTTCGACGTGACGATGCGGCGGCGCTACCTTTCGGCCGACGCTTCTCCTCCCAATCCCGCCAGCAGCTTTTCGAGCAACGCCGCAAGTTGCGCCTGCTCCGCCTCCGACAGCGCGGCCAGCATCGCGCGCTGATTGTCGACGTGCGCGACCACCGCATCGTCGATCAGCGCGCGGCCGGCGTCGGTCAGCGCGACGAGCGTGCCGCGGCCGTCGGCCGGGTTCGGCCGGCGCTCGACCCAGCCGGCCTTCTGCAGCCGGTCGATGCGCGCGGTCATCCCGCCCGACGACATCATCAGCGCGTCGTACAGGGCCGTCGGCGTCAGCGCGAACGGCGCGCCGCTGCGCCGCAGCGTCGCCAGCACGTCGAACTCGCCCGGCTGCATCCCGTAGCGCGCGAACAGCGGATTGAGACCGTCGCGCGCGATCACGAGCGCGGCTTCCTGCAGCCGTCCCATCACGAGCATCGACGACGCATCCAGATCCGGACGCTCGACGCGCCATTGCGCGAGCGCATGCGCGGCTCGATCCATTAACCCTCCTCGGCTCACCAGTTATCTTGACGTCGAGATAAATACGCATTTATCTTGATGTCGAGATACTTTACATGAAAATGCACGGCACGCAGGACGGAGGTGTCGTGCACCGATATCGAGGGCCACTCCATCATGAATCGCTCCACTTCCCCCGGCTGGCGGCTGGCCGCCGTCGTACTGGTCGGGTTGAACCTGCGGCCCGCGCTGGCCGCGATCGGTCCGCTGCTCGACATGATCCAGCGTGCGACCGGCATCGGCGATGGCGCGGCGAGCCTGCTGACCACGATCCCGATCCTGCTGATGGGCCTGGGCGCGCTCGGGGCGCGGTGGCTGCAGCGCGTGACGGGGATCGCCGGCGGCGTGTGGCTCGGCGTCGTGCTGATCGGGCTCGCGTGCGCGTCGCGCTTCGGCGCGCAGCACGCGTGGCTGCTGCTCGCGAGCGCAGGTTGCGCGGGCATCGGGATCGCGATGGTGCAGGCGCTGCTGCCGGGGTTCGTGAAGGCGCATTTCGCGACGCGCATCGGCGGCGCGATGGGCGTCTATTCGACGTCGATCATGGGCGGGGCGGTGCTCGCGAGCGTCGTCGCGCCGTTCGCCGCGGCCCGCTGGAGCTGGCTGGTCGCGCTCGCGGGCTGGGCGCTGCCGGCCGCGGTCGCGGCGCTCGCGTGGCCGCTGGCCAGTCGTGGCGGTGACGCACCGGCGTCCGGGCCGACGGCTGCGCCGCCGATGCAGGCGCGACCGTCGCGCTCGCCGCGGGCCTGGCGGCTCGCGATGTTCTTCGGGATCGCGACGGGTGCCTACACCCTCGTGCTCGCATGGCTGCCGCCGTACTACATGCGGCTCGGCTGGTCGCCGACCGCGGCCGGCAGCCTGCTCGGCGGCGTGACGCTCGCGGAAGTCGTCGCGGGGCTGGCGATCTCGGCGACGATCGACCGCCTGCCCGATCGCCGGCCCGCGCTGCACGCGGCGATCGCGTCGCTGTTCGCCGGATTGCTGGTGATGCTGGCCGCGCCGGACACGCTCGCGATGCCGGCCGCGCTGCTGCTTGGCGCGGGGATCGGCGCGCTGTTTCCGCTGTCGCTGATCGTCACGGTCGATCATGCGGCGACGCCGGCCGATGCGGCATCGCTGACCGGGTTCGTGCAGGGCGTCGGCTATCTGGTCGCCGGGTTGTTTCCGTTCGCGGCCGGCATCGTGCGCCAGCATCTCGCGGATCTGACGCCGGCATGGATCGCGATGGCATGCCTGTGCGTCGTGCTGTTCGCACTGGCGGCGGGCTTCGCGCCGCAGTTTGCGCGGCGTGTCGCGCGTGCGTAGCGCCGTTCAGAAGCGGCGCGTGAAGGCGTCGACCCGGTTCGTGGCCGGCGCGCGGTTGCCCGTTGCCGGTTCATGCAGTGCCGTTCGACGATGGACATCGATCGGCGGCCCGGTTCGCGCGGTTACCCGTTGTCACCCGGTCGCGCCGGTTCACGCGGAGAGCGCCGCTCGACGATGGGTATTGATCGGTTGCCCCGCTCGCGAGGCAACCCATTGTCGCGATGCCTCGCAACGCGAAGTGCGTTGCGTTCGGTACACGCGTCATCACCCCCCGCTCGCGTACAGCGTCGAATCCGCGAACCCTTCCGCATCGAGCACGCGCCCGATCAGGATCAGCGCGGTGCGTTCGATCTGCGTGCCCTGCACCTTGCCGACGATGTCGGCCAGCGTGCCGGTCACGCGCTCCTCGTCGGGCCAGCTCGCGCGATAGATCACGGCGACCGGGCACGCGGGCCCGTAATGCGGCAGCACTTCGTCGACGATCCGCGCGAGATGCCGCACGCCGAGGTGAATCGCGAGCGTCGCGCGATGCGCGGCGAGCGCGCCGAGCGCTTCGCCTTCCGGCATCGTCGTCTTGCCCGCGAAGCGCGTGAGGATCACCGTCTGCGCGACACCGGGCAGCGTCAGCTCGACCCCGAGCGTCGCCGCGCAGGCGGCCGTGGCCGTCACGCCCGGCACGATTTCATAGGGAATCCCGAGCGCTTTCAGCCGGCGGATCTGTTCGCCGATCGCACCGTACAGCGACGGATCGCCCGAATGCACGCGCGCGACGTCCTGCCCTTTCGCATGCGCGTCGGCGAGCAGCGCGACGATCGCGTCGAGGTCGAGCTCGGCGGTATTGACGACCCGTTCCGCACGATGGCCGTCAAGCACGGCCGGCGGCACGAGCGACCCTGCATACAGGATCACCGGGCACGTGCGCACGAGGCGCTGGCCCTTTACCGTGATCAGCTCCGGGTCGCCGGGGCCCGCGCCGATGAAATACACCGTCATCGAAAAATCTCCGTCAATTCATGGGACAGCCGGGTTGCGTGGCATCAAGCACGCGCGGCCGGGTCGAGCGCATCGAGCAGCGCGGCGGCCGAGTTGAACGCGCGGTCGGCGTCAGGCAGCGGCGGCCGGCGCAGCATCACGACCGGCAGCCGGCGTTCGCGCGCGACGTCGAGCTTGGCTTCGGTCGCGGCGCCGCCGCTGTTCTTGCTGACGACGACGTCGATGCCCGCGAGCGCGAACAGCGCGCGCTCATTTTCGAGCGTGAACGGCCCGCGCGCGGCGACGATCTGCGCGCGCGCGTTGCCGGGATGCGCATCGAGGCAGCGCACCAGCCAGAACTGGTGCGGCGGGATCGCGTCGAGATGCGCGAGCGGTTCGCGGCCGAGCGTGAACAGCGGCCGCCGGAACGGCGCGAGCGCGGCCTCGATGCCGCCCCAGTCGTCGACCATCCGCCAGTCGTCGCCGGGTTGCGGCGCCCACGGCGCGCGGCGCAGCGCCCACAGCGGCACGCCCGCGTCGCGCGCGGCGGCCGCCGCGTTCGCGCTGATGCGCGCGGCATACGGATGCGTGGCGTCGATCACGAGGCCGATGCCGGCACCGCGCAGATACGCGGCGAGCCCCGCCGCCCCGCCGAAGCCGCCGACGCGCACGTCGCAGCGCAGGTCGTCGGGCACCTTGCCGAGACCCGCGAGGCTATAGACGTGCCGCGGACCGAGCGCGCGTGCGATCTTCAGCGCGTCGCCGGTGCCGCCGAGCACCAGGATGCGCGCGCTCATCGTGCGATCCCGACGAAGCGGCCCTGCCGGTCGATCGCGAACATCTCGACGGCGACCGATGGCGGCACGATGTCGCGCGCGACCCGCAGCGCGTGCGCGCAGACGAGGTCGCCGAGCGGCACGCCTTCGGCCTGCGCGAGCTTCAGCGCTTCCTGGCTGGTGTTCGCCGCGCGCATCGCGGCCTGCAGCGCGTCGTTCGCGCCCGCCTCGGCCGCCCACTGCGCGAGCAGCGGCAGGTCGATGCTCGAATGGCGGCTGTGCAGGTCGAGATGGCCGGCCGCGAGCTTGCTGAGCTTGCCGAAGCCGCCGCACATCGACAGGCGCGCGACCGGCGCGCGGCGCAGGTGCTTGAGCACCGCGCCGGCGAAATCGCCCATTTCGATCAGTGCCATGTCGGGCAGGCCGTAGTGCGCGCGCATCGCATCCTCGCTCGCGTTGCCGGTGCACGCGGCGATGTGCGCGATCCCGTTCGCGCGCGCGACGTCGATGCCCTGATGGATCGACGCGATGTACGCCGAGCACGAGAACGGCCGCACGATGCCGGTCGTGCCGAGAATCGACAAGCCGCCGACGATGCCCAGCCGCGGGTTCATCGTCTTCAGCGCGAGCGCCTCGCCGCCCTCGACACCGATCGTCACGTCGAAGCCGCCCGTGTAGCCGTATTCGGCCGCGAGCGCGTCGAGGTGCGCGGTCATCATCTGGCGCGGCACCGGATTGATCGCCGGTTCGCCGACCGGCAGCGTGAGCCCCGCGCGCGTGACGGTGCCGACCCCCGGCCCCGCGTGAAAACGCACGCCGGGCACGGCGGCGAGCGCGACCCGCGCGAAGATCAGCGCGCCGTGCGTGACGTCAGGATCGTCGCCGGCATCCTTGATCGTGCCGGCTTCCGCGCCGTCGGCCGTGGCCCGGCAGAACGCGAGCCGCATCATCACGCGCTGCCCCTTCGGCAACACGATCTCGACCGCATCGTCCGCGCGGCCCGCGAGCAGCACGCGTGCGGCGGCGAGCGACGTCGCGGTCGCGCAGCTGCCGGTCGTGTAGCCGAACCGCAGCGGTGCCGGTTGTTCGGGGGTTTCGTCGCGCATCAGGCAGGGTCCGCGAGGTCGGTCGCCGTGGAAGCGGGCTTGTGCACGTCGTACAGCGTGACGGGCAACGGCTGCCGCCACGTGTCGAAGCGGCCGAGCGGCTCGGCGTGCGCGAGCGATACGCGCGTGAGCGTGCCGCCGTGCGCGTCGCGCCACGCGGCGAGCGCCAGCTCGCCCTGCAGCGTGACCGCGTTCGCGACGAGCCGGCCGCCGGGCTTCAGTGCCGACCAGCACGCGTCGAGCACGCCGGGCACGGTCGCGCCGCCGCCGATGAAGATCGCGTCGGGCGCGGCGAGCCCCGCGAGCGCATCGGGCGCGCGCCCGGCCACGAGTTGCAGGCCCGGTACGCCGAGCGCGTCGCGGTTGTGCTCGATGTAGCGCTGCCGCTCCGCATGCGACTCGATCGCGATCGCCTGGCACGACGGATGCGCGCGCATCCACTCGATGCCGATCGAGCCGCTGCCCGCGCCGACGTCCCACAACAGTTCGCCGGGGGCAGGCGCGAGGCGTCCGAGCGTCAGCGCGCGCATGTCGCGCTTGGTGAGCTGGCCGTCGTGGCGGTACGCGTCGTCGGGCAGGCCGGGCGTGAGCGCGCGGCGCGGCGCATCGGGGCCTGCCTGGCAGTCGAGTGCGACGAGATTGAGCGCGGCGGTTTCGTCGATGTGCCAGTCTTGCGCGAGCCCGTCGATGCGCCGCTCGAGCGGGCCGCCGAGGTGCTCGAACACGCTGATGCGCGTCGGGCCGAAGCCGCGCGCGGCGAGTTCGGCGGCGACCGTGGCCGGCGTGCGGCCGTCGGCGCTCAGCACGAACAGGCGCCGGCCCGGCAGCAGGTGACGCGCCAGCGTCGCGAGCGGCCGGCCGACGAGCGACACCGCGCCGACGTCCTGCAACGCCCAGCCGAGCCGCGCGGCCGCCAGCGACAGCGACGACGGTGCGGGCAGCACGCGCCATTCGTCGGGGGACAGTTCGCGCGCGAGCGTCGCGCCGACGCCGAACAGCATCGGGTCGCCGCTCGCCAGCACGCAGACGGGCGAACCGCGCTGCGCGAGCAGGCCCGACAGGTCGAACGGCGACGGCCACGCGGCGCGTTCGGCCGGCAGCCGCGCGGGCAGCATGTCGAGGTGCCGCTTCGCGCCGATGACCCGCTTCGCCTCGAGCAGCGCGCGCCGCGCGCCGCGCCCGAGCCCCGCGTAGCCGTCGTCGCCGATGCCCACTACCGTCAGCCACGCCGTCATGCACCCTTCCCCTTCGTCCGATTCCATCGAGTCGCCGCACGGCGGCCGTGAAGGCGCCGGTGCGGCCGTCCGCATTGCGAAAGTCGGCATGGTACCGTGTTCCACCGCGCGTTTCATCTGCGAGCCCGCCGACGCCGGGCCGCGTTTCGCGTCGGCCGCGGCGCCTGCCCGACGGTCGCCCGGCGGTCGCCTGGGGGGCCCGAAACGCCGGTGAAATCGGGTATCCTACGGCCGTTCGTTCGCCGGTGCCCTTCGGGGCCGAAGAGGGAACACAGGGCGCGCCTCGCGCCGCTGTGGCTGCCCCCGCAACTGTAGACAGCGAGCCGATCTCCCCCCTCATGCCACTGGTTTCACCGGGAAGGCCGGGAGCCGGCGCCGACCTGTCAGCCAGGAGACCTGCCGGCCTGAAAGTGCGTGCGTGCCAGTCGGCGTCGGGCGGGGTGTACCGATGCGTTGGCCGCGGCGCGACACTGTCCCGGTATCCCGTTGAGATCCGCCCCCGATTCGAATCCTGCTTCGCCCGTCGTGCGCCCTTCGGCTTGCCCGGGGCTCGTGCGCGTCGTCGCGGCCGCCGACGGCGGGCTGTGCCGGATCAAGCTGCCGGGCGGCCGGCTCGACGCGCGGCAGGCGCGCGCGATCGCCGCCGTCGCGCGTGCCTGCGGCTCCGGCGCGATCGACGCGACCAATCGCGCGAATCTCCAGTTGCGCGGCATTCGCGACGGCACGGCCGATACGCTGGTCGACGCGTTGCTCGACGCGGGCCTGGGCCCACGCATCAACGCGGGCGAGGCCGCTGACGACCGCGCCGCGCTCGCCGCAAGCGACGACGTCCGCAACCTGATGCTCAGCCCGCTTGCGGGGCGCGATCCCGACGCGCTGCTCGACAGCCGCACACTCGCGCTTGCGCTGCTCGACATGCTGACGCACGAGCCGCGCCGCGGCGAACTGTCGCCGAAATTCTCGATCCAGCTCGACGGCGGCGAATCGGTCGCGGCGCTCGATCATCCGCACGACATCTGGCTCGCCGCGTGGCGTCGCGGCGACGGCGCGGTCCGCATCGCCGCGGGCCTGGCCGGCTGTCCGCCGGTCGCGCCCGGCGATCCGCCCGCCGCGTTCGACGTGGCGCCGGACCAGGCGGTCGCGCTCGTGCGCGCGTTGCTGCTGGCGTTCCTCGATCTCGCGCCGGCCGACGTCACGCGGATGCGCGCGTGGCTCGCGACCGGCGGCGCACGCGCGTTGCGCGAGCGTGCGCAGCATTACGTACCGTTCCCGCTCGAAGCCGATCCGGCACTGGCCGGCTGGCGGCGCACGCAAGCGGATGCCGCGCTGCGTTTCGGCGCACGGCCGTCGCGCGACGCGGATCGCTGCAGCATCGGCGCGCAGTTCGTGCTCGGCCGGCTCGACGCGTCGCAACTGGAACGGCTCGCGGCACTGGCCGACGCCGACGGCGACGGCACGCTGTCGATGACGCCGTGGCAAGGCGTGTTCGTGCACGGCGTGCGGCACGAACGTGCGCCGGCCGTGCTCGACGCGCTGGCGTCGCTCGGGCTCGTGTGCACGACATCCGACCCGCTGGCGGCGCTGGTCGCCTGCACCGGCAGCGCGGGCTGCGCGAAGTCGCGTGCCGATACGAAACGCGATGCGCTCGCGCTGGCCGCGCGCGTCGGCCATCCGGTCGACGTGCACCTGACCGGCTGCGAGCGCCACTGTGCGCTGCCGCACCCCGCGACGCATACGCTCGTCGCGGTCGCGCCCGCGCGCTACGACCTTTACCGGCGCGACGCCGCCGCGGGCCTCGGCGCCCCGCTCGCGCGCCATCTGACGATTGACCAGGCCGCGGCCCGACTGACGGGCGCGCGCCACAGCCAGGACACCACCGATGCTTGACTACATTCGCGACGGGCAGGAAATCTACCGCCAGTCGTTCGCGACGATCCGCGCCGAGGCCGACCTGTCGCAGGTTCCGCCCGATCTCGAGAAACTCGCGGTGCGCGTGATCCACGCGTGCGGGATGGTCGATGTCACCTACGACCTGCGCTTCTCGGCCGGCGCCGGCACGGCGGGCCGTATGGCGCTCGCGGCCGGCGCGCCGATCCTGTGCGACGCGAAGATGGTTGCCGAAGGCATCACGCGCGCGCGGCTGCCGGCCGGCAATCGCGTGATCTGCACGCTCGGCGAACCGGAAGTACCCGACCTCGCGCGGCATCTCGGCAACACCCGCTCGGCCGCGGCGCTCGAACTGTGGCGCCCGCATCTGGCCGGCAGCGTCGTCGTGATCGGCAATGCGCCGACCGCGCTGTTCCACCTGCTCGACATGATCGACGCCGGTGCGCCGCGTCCCGCGTTGATCCTCGGCTTTCCGGTCGGCTTCATCGGCGCGGCCGAATCGAAGGCGGCGCTCGACGCCGACAGCCGCGGCGTGCCGTACGTCGCGCTGCTCGGCCGGCGCGGCGGCAGCGCGATGGCGGCCGCCGCGGTCAACGCACTCGCGACGGAGGCCGAATGACGGCCCCGCGCGGACGCCTGTTCGGGGTCGGCGTCGGCCCAGGCGATCCTGAACTGATGACGATCAAGGCGCTGCGCGTGCTGCAGGCCGCGCCGGTGGTCGCGTATTTCGTCGCGAAGGGCAAGAAGGGCAATGCGTACGGAATCGTCGAGGCGCACCTGCGCGACGCGCAGACGCAATTGCCGCTCGTCTATCCGGTGACGACCGAGGCGCTGGCGCCGCCGCTTTGCTACGAGACCGTGATTGCCGACTTCTACGACACGGCGGCCGAGATCGTCGCGTCGCATCTCGATGCCGGGCGCGACGTCGCGGTGATCTGCGAAGGCGACCCGTTCTTCTACGGGTCGTACATGTACCTGCACGATCGCCTCGCGCCGCGCTACGACACCGAAGTGATCCCGGGCGTGTGCGCGATGCTCGGCGGCACGGCCGTGCTCGGCCAGCCGCTCGTCTATCGCAACCAGAGCCTGTCGGTGCTGTCCGGCGTGCTGCCGGAGGACGAATTGCGCGCGCGGCTCGCGCAGGCCGACGCGGCCGTCGTGATGAAGCTCGGCCGCAACTTCGACAAGGTGCGGCGCGTGCTCGACGAACTGGGGCTCGCGAAGCGCGCGCTGTACGTCGAGCGCGCGACGATGGCGGCCCAGCGCATCGTGCCGCTCGACGAAGTCGATCCGATGGCGTCGCCGTATTTCTCGCTGCTCGTCGTCCCGGGGGAAAAATGGCAAGGATGACGACTCCGCCCGCGATCGTGATTCTCGGCGCGGGCGCGCTCGATACCGCGCGGCGCATCCAGGCGCGTTATCCGGGCGCCGCCGTGCACGGGCTCGCGTCGCGCGTCGAGGCCGACGTGTCGTTCGACGAACTCGGCGCGCACCTGCGCGAACTCTACGCGCGCGGCTTGCCGATCGTCGCGCTGTGCGCGGCCGGCATCGTGATCCGTTGCGTCGCGCCGGCACTCGCCGACAAGGGTGTCGAACCGCCGGTACTCGCGGTCGCGGAAGACGGGTCGGCCGTCGTGCCGCTGCTCGGCGGGCTGACGGGCGTCAACGTGATCGCGCGCGAAATCGCCGAATGCCTCGGCGTCGCGCCGGCGATCACCACGAGCGGCGAACTGCGCTTCGGCGCATGCGTGCTCAACCCGCCCGACGGCTATGCGCTCGCCGATCTCCAGCAAGGCAAGCGCTTCGTGTCCGACCTGCTCGCGGGCGCGGCCACGCGCGTCGACGGCGCGGCGCCGTGGCTCGACGATGTCGCGCTGCCGCGCGACGGCGCGGCCGCGCATGCGATCCGCGTGACGCCCGATGCGTGGCGCGGCGCGCGGGACGAACTCGTGATCCATCCGCGCAGCGTGGTGGTCGGCGTCGATGCGCGCGGCGTGCGGGCCGATGCGGCGCCGTCGCTTGCCGAACGCATCGACGCGCTGCTCGACACGCACGGCCTCGCGCGGCTGGCGCTTGCCGCGCTCGTCGCACCGGCGACGTTGCTCGGCGATGCACGGGTCGAAGCCGCCGCACGGATGCTGGAGGTGCCGCTGCGCTTCGCCGATGTCGAAGGCGATGGTGATGGTGATAAGGCCCGCGCTGGCAACACCGCTGCCGCCACCCTGCTCGCCCGCACGTTGCGCGTCGCGCATACGCTGCGCGCAGCGACCGATGGCCTCGCGTGCGCGGTCGCTGCCGAGCCCGTCGATCCCGCCACGCTCGGCCGTGCACGCGGCCGCCTGACGGTGCTCGGCCTCGGCCCCGGCGACGCCGCATGGCTCACGCCCGCGGCGCGCAGCGCGCTCGCGGACGCCACCGATATCCTCGGCTATACGACCTACGTGACGATGGCCGGCCCGTTCCGCGCGGAGCAGCGCGTGCACGGCACCGACAATCGCGAGGAAATGCAGCGTGCGCGTCATGCGTTCGAACTGGCGGCCGAGGGCCGGCGCGTCGCGGTCGTGTCGTCGGGCGATCCCGGCGTGTTCGCGATGGCCGCGGCCGTGCTCGAAGCCCTCGACGAAGCGCGCGATCCGCGCTGGGCCGCGGTCGAACTGCGCATCGAACCCGGCGTATCGGCATCGCTCGCGACCGCCGCGCAGGCCGGCGCACCGCTCGGCCACGATTTCTGCGCGATCTCGCTGTCGGACAACCTGAAGCCGTGGGACGTGATCGAGACGCGCCTGCGGCATGCGGCCCAGGCCGATCTCGTGATGGCGTTCTACAACCCGATCTCGCGTGCTCGGCCGTGGCAGCTCGATCGTGCGCTCGATGCGGTGCGTGCGCACCGCGCGGCCGATACGGTCGTCGTGCTCGGCCGCGACATCGGCCGGCCCGGCGCGACGCTCGCGACGACGACGCTCGGCGCGCTGCGCAGCGATCAGGTGGACATGCGCACGATGGTGATCGTCGGTTCGTCGACGACGCGGCGTTTCGCGATCGGCGACGGGCGTGAGTGGGTGTATACGCCGCGCTGGTATCGCTGAACTTTGATGCGGATTGAGCCACAGTCCAGCCTTGCTGGCCGGGGCGGTGGCGTGGTTCGGGCGTCGAGCTGCCCGGATATCGCGCGGCAGCCGTACGCGTTCGCAGCGACCTTCGGGAAGCTCGACGGCGAGCGGCGTACCGGCACGTGATGCGATGCGGCCGTTCCCGGTCGCTATCCGGCATTCGCCATCGCGGCGAACGGACGCGAAGCGAAGCAGGCGCCCCGCCCCGCTTCGCGGCCTTTGCTACCCGCGCCCCTGCTCGGCCAGCAGCCGCGCCTTCGCATCGACCAGCAGCGCTGCATGCGTGTCGCGATGCTGGCGGATCCGCTCGGTCGGCCCGACGACCGACAGCCCGTACCAGTCGCCGTCGAGCGTCAGCGCGACCGCGATCGCCGACAGCTCGGGCGCGCTCTCGCCGAAGTTCTCGGCCCAGCCGAGTTCGCGAAACCGCGTGGTTTGCGCGACGAGCGCCGGCAGGTCGGCCACCGTCGCATCGGTGAAGCGCTCGAACGACAACTGCGCGCCGAGCGCCTGCTGCGCATCGCTCGCGAGTTCCGCGAAGATCGCCTTGCCGATCGAGTTCGCATGCAGCGGGCGCAGCTCGCCCGGCTGGCGCGTATAGCGGATCGCCTGCTCCGACTCGACGACGTCGAGATACGTGACCGACGCGCCCTGGATCTTGCCGAGCACGGCCGTCTCGCGGCTCGCGTCGCGCAGCGCGACGAGACGCGGATGCACGATGTCGACGACGGGATCGGTCGCGTCGATCGCGGCGGCGATCGTCTGCAGGCGCCGCGTCGGATAGTAGCCGCCGCGCTTGCGCACCTCGTACAGATAGCCGCGGCTCACGAGCGTGCGCGCCATCGCCAGGCAGCTCGACGCCGGCACGTTGAGCAGGCGCGCGAGTTCGGTGAGCGGCAGCGGCCGCCGTTCGGCGGCGAACAGCTCGAAGAGATCGAGCGTGCGGGCAACGAGTTTGACGTCCATGACGAGCGCTTGATTCGGAACGGGAAACGCGCGCCGGGCGAGCCGCCGCGTGTCAGTACGACTTCGGCAGCCCGAGCACCTTCTCCGCGATGTAGCACAGGATCAGTTGCGGACTCACGGGCGCGAGCCTCGGAATCATACACTCGCGCAGGTAGCGCTCGACATGGTATTCCTTCGCATAGCCCATCCCGCCGTGCGTCGCGATCGCCGTCTGGCAGGCCTGGAACGCGGCTTCCGCGCCGAGGTACTTCGCGGCGTTCGCCTCCGCGCCGCACGGCTGCCCCGCGTCGTAGCGCGTCGCGGCCTTCATCACCATCAGCCACGCGGCCTCGAGCTGCATCCACGCCTGCGCGAGCGGATGCTGGATCGACTGGTTCTGCCCGATCGGCCGGCCGAACACGACGCGCTCGCACGCATACTGCGTCGCGCGTCGCAGCGCGGCCTGACCGAGGCCGATCGCCTCGGCGGCGATCAGGATCCGCTCGGGGTTCAGCCCGTGCAGCAGGTAGCGGAAGCCGTCGCCTTCGTTGCCGATCAGGTCGTCGCGCGGCACGCGCAGGTTGTCGATGAACAGCATGTTCGAATCGACGGCCTTGCGGCCCATTTTCTCGATCTCGCGCACCTCGACGCGCGCACGGTCGAGGTCGGTGTAGAACAGGCTCAAGCCGTCGGTCGGCTTCGCGACCTGGTCGAGCGGCGTCGTGCGCGCAATGATCAGCATCTTGTTCGCGACCTGCGCGGTCGAGATCCAGATCTTGCGTCCGCTCAGCACGTAGTGGTCGCCGTCGCGGCGCGCCTGCGTGCTCAGGTGCGTCGTGTCGAGGCCGGCGTCGGGCTCGGTCACCGCGAAGCAGGCCTTGTCGCGCCCGGCGATCAGCGGCGGCAGGAAGCGCGCCTTCTGCGCGTCGTTGCCGAACACCTGCACCGGGTTCAGCCCGAAGATGTTCATGTGGACGGCCGAGGCACCCGACAGGCCGGCGCCCGACGCGCTGATCGTGCGCATCATCAGCGCGGCCTCGGTCATCCCGAGCCCGGCGCCGCCGTGGGCCGGATCCATCGCGATGCCGAGCCAGCCGGCCTCGGCGAGCGCCGCGTGAAAGTCGGACGGAAATCCGCCCGCGCGATCGCGCTCGAGCCAGTAATCGTCGCCGAAGCGTTCGCAGATTTTCTCGATCGCGCTTTCGATCGCGCGCTGGTCGTCGGTCAGGTCGAACTGCATGGATTGCTCTCCAGGAAACGTGAACGGCCGCGCCGCGCTCGAGACGATGTCGGCCTTCGAGGGGTGTCGGTGGCGGCCGGCGCGGCGCGACAGGCACGCGGACGCTCACAACGGAAACACGCCCGCCACGACCGCGGCGAAGACCATCAGCACGGTGGCGGCGAACAGGAACGGGATCGTGAACTTCTGGTGCTCGGCCAGCTCGACGCCGGTCAGGCCGACGATCAGGAACGTCGCGGGCGTGAGCGGACTGACCGGGAACCCGGTGGTCATCTGGCCGAGCAGCGCGGCCTGCGCCATCTGGATCGGCGGTACGCCGAGCAGCTTCGCGCTTTCCGCGAGCACCGGCAGCACGCCGAAGTAGAACGAATCGGGATCGAACAGCAGGCTGAGCGGCATCGACAGCAGGCCGAGCACGAACGGCATGTGGCGCGCATGCTCGACCGGCACGTGCGCGACGACGACCTCGGCCATCGCCTTCAGCATCCCGGTGCCGGACATGATCCCGGTGAACGCGCCGGCCGCGAGCAGCACGCTCGCCATCATCAGCGCGGCCTTCGCGTGCGCGTCGATCCGCTCGCGCTGCGCCTGCACGTCCGGATAGTTGATGACGAGCGCGGCGACCGTGCCGAGCATGAACATCACCATCGGGTCGACGATGCCTGACACCAGCGTGCCGAGCACGACGAGCGTCAGCGCCAGGTTGATCCGGAAGCGGCCGGGCCGGCGCAGCACGCGCTCGGCGTCGGTCAGCTCGCGCGGCGCGACCGCGAGCGACGCCGCGCCGGCGCGATCGAGCCCGAGCCGCTTGGCCTCGCGCACGCCGAGCATGTAGGCGGTGCCGAACACGAACGCGAGCCCGACGATCTGCACCGGGATCATCGGCATGAAGATCGCCGAGCCGGGAATGTGCAAGGCCGCCGACGCGCGCAGCATCGGCCCGACCCATGGCAGGAAGTTGACCCCGGCCGCCATCGACGCGACGCACGCGAGAATCCGCCGGTCCATGCCGAGCCGCGTATAGAGCGGCATCATCGCGGGCAGCGTGACGAGAAACGTGACGGCGCCCGAGCCGTCCAGGTGGATCAGCAGCGCGAGCAGCGCCGAGCCCGTCACGATGCGCGGCGGATGGCAGCCGATCACGCGCAGCACGCCCGCGATGATCGGGTCGAGCATCCCCGCATCGGTGAGGATTCCGAAAAATAGAATCGCAAAAACGAACATCCCGGCGATCGGGCCGATGTTCTGCACGCCGCGCACGATGAACGTGCCGGTCGAGAGTCCGAAGCCGGCCGCGAGCGACGCGGCCACCGGCACGACGATCAGTGCGACGAGCGGCGACAGCCGCTTCGTGATGATCAGGCCGAACAGCGCGACGATCGCGATCGCGCCGATCCATGCGAGCATGATGTGTCTCCTCTGGCGCCGGCGCGCGTCGGGCGCGGTGCGGCGCGATGTCCGAAGCGGCGTGCGGGCGTGCGGCGGCGTCGGGCGCCTTCGCACGGCCGCCGGCCGCCAGGCGTGTCAGTTGCGGCGCGTGCGGCCGGCGTTGTCGTTGGTGTCGTTGGCGTGGGCGGCGTCGCATGCATCCTCGGCAAACACCTGAGCCGCGTGTTCGTTCAGCGCCGGCGGCGGCCGCCGGTACGTGGCCGGTGTGCGGCCGAGCTTGATCGGCGACGCGATGCCGCGATGCCGGCCCAGTTCGACCTTCATCTGCCGATGCGCGACGTGCGGATGGTCGAGCGCCGCATCGAGCCCGAGCACCGGCGCGCACGGCACACCGCGGCGCATCAGCTGCTCGGCGAGCGCCGCGCCGTCGTGCGCGGCCAGCGCCGTTTCGAGCAGCGCGCGCAACGCGGCGCGGTTCGCGCTGCGCGCGCGGTTGTCGGCGAAGCGCGGATCGGCGGGCCAGTCGCGCGTGCCGAGCACGTCGCACAGCGCGGCGAACTGCCCGTTGTTGCCGACCGCGAGAAAGATGTCGACGCTCGCGGTCGGAAAACTGTCGTACGGCGTGATGTTCGGATGCGCGTTGCCGGTGCGCGCCGGCGCCTTCCCGGAATGGAAGAAATTCGGCGTATGCGGATGCAGGATCGACAGCGCGCAGTCGAACAGCGTCGCTTCGACGAACTGGCCGCGCCCGCTCGCATCGCGTTCGCGCAGCGCCATCAGCACGCCGAGCGCCGCGTTCAGCCCGGTGACGAGATCGACGATCGGCACGCCGACGCGTAGCGGCGCGCCGCCCGCCTCGCCGTTCACGCTCATCAGCCCGGCCAGCGCCTGCACGGCCGCGTCGTAGCCGGGCAGGCCGCCGAGCGGGCCGTCCGCGCCGAAGCCCGACACGCGGCAATGGACGAGGCGCGGAAAGCGCGCGTGCAGCGTGTCGAAGCCGAGGCCCCAGCGCTCCATCGTGCCGATCTTGAAGTTCTCGACCAGCGCATCGGCGTGCTCGAGCAGGCCGAGCAACCGCTCGCGATCCGCCGGCTGCGTCAGGTCGAGCGCGATGCCGAGCTTGTTGCGGTTCACGCCGAGGAAATACGACGCCGTGTCGCCGTCGAACGGCGGCCCCCAGGTGCGCGTCTCGTCGCCCGACGGCGGTTCGACCTTGATCACCTCCGCGCCGTGGTCGGCGAGGATCTGCGTCGCGTACGGGCCGCCCAGCACCCGCGACAGATCGATGATGCGCAACCCCGCCAACGCGCCCTGCTGCTTCAGTTCCGCCATGCGTCTCGCTCCTGCTTCCGGTTGATCGGACCGCCGGTTCCGCCGGGCCGACAGCAGCGGCACGGTTGTCCGGACTCGAAGAATAATTCTTGGGTGTGAATTTATATTCACACTCGAGAATTTCATTGTCAAGCAGGAGATGCCCCGGCGGCCGCGCCGAGAACGCGGCCGGCCGCAAGTGGGGACGCCACCGAACGCCGGCCGGTTGCCGCGCCGGGCCGCGATTCGCTAAGCTGGCGGACGGTGCTCAACTGAAGAAAGGCGGAGATTTCATGAAACGCATGCTGCTCGCGGCCATCCTGCTGGCGTCGACGCTGGGCGTCGCCCGCGCGCAAACCCAGACCTTCCATTTTGGCGAGGGACAATTACAGCCGCGGGCCGCCGCGCCGGTGGCACGACCCGCGCCGGTGCGCCCGCACGTGACGCCGCCGCATCACCACCGGCGTACCGTCCACAAGCAGCGCCACGGGCGGTCCGGAAAGCCGGCGCGCGCGGGGATCGACACGCACGCGTGAGGTGATCCGCGTTGCGCGCGACAACGCACGGAACTGTCACGAACGGCCGGTATGATCGGCGCGGCGGCTTGCATGCCGTCGTGCCCGGCGATCGGCCGACGTGTATTTCCCTTCACGATTGAGCACCAGTTTTGTTTTGCCGAACATGAATACCGGGCCGGATACCGTCGTCAGCATCAAGGAACGCGCCACGATCGTGTGCCGCCAGCGCAGCAGCGTGCTGCTGGTCGCCCGTACCGCGGCGCGCTGGTCGCTGCCGGGCGGCACGATCCGGCGCGGCGAGACGCCGCTGGAGGCCGCGCAGCGGGAACTGGCGGAGGAAACGCGGCTGGAGGGGCTCGCGCTCGACTACGCGGTGCAGTTCGGCGGCCTCACGAAGCTCCATCACGTGTTCGTGGCCGACGTGCCGAAACACCTGACGCCACGCGCGAGCAACGAGATCGCGCGCTGCAAGTGGTTCGACGTCGAGCGGCTGGAGACGCTGCGTGCGAGCGTGCCGACCCGCAAGATCATCGAGCTGCTGCACCTCGACCGCTTTTCCGCGCTCGCGGACGGGCCGCTTCGCCCGCGCTGAACCGGCCCGCGCGGCTCACGCGCGCAGCAATGGCCCGGCCTTGCGCTCGAGCAGTGCGACCAGCTCGGGCTGCATGTAGGCGTAGCGATCGGGGATGTCGAGACAGACGATCTTCTTTTGCTTCAGCCGGGCGCCGAATCGGGCGTGTAGCTTCGCCTGGTGCGCGCGTTCCATCACGAACACGATCTCGGCCCATTCGAGCTGTTCCGCGGACAGACGCGTTTCCGCGTCGGGAGCGAGGCCCGCGGAGTCGGTTTCGACGCCCGGCCAAGCGGCGAACACCGCCTCGGCCGTCGGGCTGCGCAGCCGATTGCGGCTGCAGATGAACAGGGCGCGTGTCATGCCGGTGCGCGGCGGCGGGATCGTCCGCTCGACCGTTCAACCCTGCGGAATCGTGCCGGGCCGCACGTAGGCCAGCATGTGCGGCACGTAGTCGGCCTTGCCCAGCTCGACGCCGTGATGGCGCAGGATCGCGTACGCAGCGATCGAATGAAAATAGAACTGCGGCAGCGCCCAGTCGCGCACGTACTGCTCGCCCGTCATGTCGAACGCGATACCGTTCGGCAGTGCGAGCGCGATCGGCAGCGCGGCGCCGCCGTCGAGTGCGTCGGGCGCGAGTTCGCCGAGGAACGCGATCGTGCCGGCGAGGATGCCCTGCGCGTCGCCCAGCGTGCCGGGCTGCGCATCGGCATGCCAGCCGGCTTCCCGCAACGCCAGCAGCGCGTCCGGCAGCGGTTCGCCGCGCAGCCGGTAGACGGGTTCCATCGCCTGGAAACACGAAAACCGCACCTGGGCGGCAAGCGGATACATGTCGGGTGCGAGCTTCAGCGCGAGCACCGCATCGGGCGCGTCGCCGGCGGCCTGCCGGTGCGCCACGGCCTTGTCGAGCCACGCGGATTGCGCGCGCAGCATCTGGGTGAACGTTGGAACGAGAAGTTGAGTCGGTGACATCCATGCCCTCCGGTGGGTCGTTCGCGCCACGACATCGATGCCGGGGCAGCATCCGTATTCTGCCGTAGCGGACGGTTCGACGCGAAACCGGTGACGTATCGCACGATCGACGCGCGGGGCCTGATGTGTCACGGCTTGCCGTGGCGTGCCAGGAACCGGTCGAGCTGCGACGCGAACGTCTTGCCGTCGCGTGCGCTGAACGGGGCCGGCCCGCCCGTGTCGATGCCCGCGCTGCGCAGCTGATCCATCATCGCGCGCGTCGACAGGCGCTCCTCGATGTTCTCGCGGCTGAACCAGTTGCCGCGCGGGTCGAGCGCATGCGCGCCCTTGTCGAGGACGGCGGCGGCCAGCGGGATGTCGGCGGTGATCACGAGATCGCCGGCTGCCGCGAGCTCGACGATCCGCGCATCGGCCACGTCGAAGCCGGCCGGCACCTGCAACGCCTTGATGAACGGCGACGGCGGCGTGCGCAGGAACTGGTTCGCGACCAGCGTCACGCAGATCTCGGCGCGACGCGCGGCGCGAAACAGCATGTCCTTGATGACGGCGGGACACGCGTCGGCATCGACGAGTACTTGCATGGAAGGCATTCCGGTGAGTAGAAACGGCGATCATAGCGCAGCGCCGGCAATCGGCCCGCCCGGCCCGCCCGGCCCGCGCGCTCGATCACCGGATCAGCCGGCCAGCCGTGGGCACAGCGACGCGGCCGTCATCCATTGCGCGCCCCATGCATCGGCGAGCCGCCTGCCCTGCCCGATCCGCACGGCTGCATCGTCGAAATCGACGAACACGACGTGATCGGCGGCCGCCGGTTTCGGCGGTGTTTCGCGCGTGCGCCCGTCGGACAGCACCCACAGCCAGCGCTGCTGGTCCGGCGTGCGCCGTGCGGCGCCGGCGAGCAAGTGTCCGGCGGCGGCGATGCCGTCCGCAAGCGGCGTGCCGCCGCCGCCGTCCACCGGATCGAGCCAGCGCGCATTCCACCAGCGCGGCACGGCCGGGCCGAAGCGCCGCTCGGCGCCGTTGCCGCCGAAACAGATCAGCGCGGTTTCGACGCGGTCGCGCGCGGCCTGGTCGAAGTACGCGACGATCAGCCCTTTCGCGAGCGCGAGCCGTTCGTGCGACAGCATCGACGCCGAACAGTCGAGCACGAAGCAATGGAGTGCGCGCGGCGTGCCGGCCTGCTTGCGAAAACGCAGGTGGTCGGCGTGCAGCGGGCCGCCGCGCTTCGCGGCGAGCGTCGCCGGCCATGCAACGGCCGTGCCGGCACGCACCGTACCCGGCACGCGCGCGGCGGCGCCTGGCAGCCATCGAGGACCGCGAACGGTGTTCGCGGCGGCGTCGGCTCGATGGCTCAGCGTTTTTTTAGCGGCAGCGGCACCACGCCTTTCACGTCGCGCAGTCCGGCGGGCTCGGGCGGCAGGTAGCCCCAGTCGCCTTGCGACGCCATTGCATCGTTTCGTGCCGTGCCCGGTCGATGATCGGGCTGCCGGCGCAGGTCCGGCGGCGCAGGGTCGTCGCGGTCGCCGCCGCCCTCTGCATTCGACTGCGACGCGCCCGACGACGGCGGCGCACCCGCATGACGCCGATGCCGCAGCACCGCGTCGGCCACGCGTTCGACATGTGACACCGTCACCGCGTCGGCCTGTTCCAGCGCCGCGAGTGCGCGCGCGGCGCGCAGCATCACGAGGTCGGCGCGCAGGCCGTCGACGGCCGCGTCGATGCACAGCGCGCTGACGCGCGCGTGAACCGCATCGTCGAAATCCAGCGTCGACAACTTTGCCCGCGCCGCGTGGATGCGGTCGCGGAGGTCGCGCTGTGCCGTCGCGTGACGTGCGCGAAACGCATCCGGATCGAGATCGAACGCGAGGCGCGCCTTCACGATCTGTTCGCGCTGCGCGGCGTCGAAGCAGTTCGCGAGTTCGACCATCAGCCCGAAGCGGTCGAGCAATTGCGGGCGCAGTTCGCCTTCCTCGGGGTTCATCGTGCCGACCAGCACGAAGCGCGCGTCGTGCGCATGCGACACGCCATCGCGCTCGACCACGTTTACGCCGCTCGCGGCGACGTCGAGCAGCGTATCGACGAGCCCGTCGGCGAGCAGGTTCACCTCGTCGACGTACAGCACGCCGCGATGCGCGCGCGCGAGCAGGCCCGGCCGGAAGCGCACGCCGTTTTCGGCGAGCGCATGCGCGAGATCGAGCGTGCCCGTGACCTGCTCGTCGCTCGCCGACAGCGGCAGCGTGACGAATGCCCCTTCGGGCAGCAGCTCGGCGAGCGCGCGCGCGGCGGTCGATTTCGCGGTGCCGCGCGGCCCGCTGACGAGCACGCCGCCGAGCGACGGGTCGATCGCCGCGAGCAGCAGCGCCTGCTGCAGCGGTTGCTGCGCGACCAGCGCCGCGAACGGGAATACCGCGCGTGCGTGCTGCGTCGTCGGATAGGTCATCGCCGTCCTCCTTCCTGAAGTTGTTCGCTGTCGAGCCAGACCGCTTCGATCCGCTCGCGATAGTCGCCCGGCTGCTGCCACAGCCCGCGCTGCATCGCTTCGACGAAGCGTTCGCAGATGCCGTGCAGCGCCTTCGGGTTGTGGCGTTCGAGGAACGCGCGCGTGTCGTCGTCGAACAGGTACGCGTCGGCGACGAGCGCGTACTGGTGGTCCGACAGCACGCGCGCGGTCGCGTCATAGCCGTACAGGTAGTCGACGGTCGCGGCCATTTCGGCCGCGCCCTTGTAGCCATGGCGCTTGACGCCGTCGAGCCATTTCGGATTGACGACGCGCGAGCGGATCACGCGCGCGATCTCCTCGCGCAGCGTGCGCATCTTCGGCGCGGCCGGGTTCGCATGGTCGCCGTGATAGATGCTCGGCTGCTGCCCGGACAGGTGCCGGACGGCCGCCGTCATCCCGCCCTGGAACTGGTAGTAGTCGTTCGAATCGAGGATGTCGTGTTCGCGGCTGTCCTGGTTCTGCACGACCACGTCGATCGTCGCGAGCCGCTCGCCGAACACGTCGGGCGCGGGCTCGCCCGCGCTGTTCTGCGCGTATGCGTGGCCGCCCCACTGGCGGTACGCATCGGCGAGATCGGCGTCGCTCTGCCAGTGGCGCTGGTCGATCAGGTCCTGCAGGCCGGCGCCGTAGCTGCCCGGCCGCGCGCCGAACACGCGCCAGCCGGCACGGCGTCGCGCTTCGTCCGGCGCCACGCCCCGCTCGATCCACGTTGCGCGTTCGCGCTCGACGCGCGCGCGGATCGGGTTCAGGGCCTCCGGCTCGTCGAGCGCGGCGACGGCCTGCACGGCGGCGTCGAACAGGTGCATCAAGTTCGGGAACGCGTCGCGGAAGAAGCCGGACACGCGCAGCGTCACATCGATGCGCGGCCGGTCGAAGATCTCGATCGGCAGGATCTCGAAGTCGGTCACGCGATGGCTGCCGTGCGCCCATTTCGGCCGCACGCCGAGGAGCGCGAACGCCTGCGCGATGTCGTCGCCGCCGGTGCGCATCGTGGCCGTCCCCCAGACCGACAGCCCGATCGCGCGCGGATAGTCGCCGTGATCCTGCAGATGACGTTCGATCAGCTGCTGCGCGGATTTCAGCCCGAGCGACCACGCGGCCTGCGTCGGCACCGCGCGCGTATCGACCGAATAGAAGTTGCGGCCCGTCGGCAGCACGTCGGGGCGGCCGCGCGACGGCGAGCCGCTCGGCCCCGGCGGCACGAAGCGGCCATCGAGCCCGCGCAGCAGCTGGCGCATTTCCTCGCCGCCGCACGCGTCGAGCGCGGGCATCAGCGTCGCGCGCACGCGTTCGATGACGGCGAGCGTATGCGGCCAGTCGCCGGGCGGCGTCGTGCCGATCCCGGAAGCGCCGGACGTGCCGGCCGCACACACGCCGTCGAGCCACTGCTGCGCGAGCCGTTCGAGCCGCTCGCGCGTGTCGCCCGCATGGCGCCACGGCGATGTGTCGAGCGCCTGCAGCACGGCCGGCCGCGGGCCCGTCCACGGCGCGGCCCAGTCGGCCGCGAGCGGATCGAAATCGTCGCCGAGCGCGAGATCGCGCGCGAGCGCGCCGATCAGCCCCGCACGTTCGCCCTTGCCGTCGCCGACCGGAAAGCGCGCGAGCGCGAGCAGCGTGTCGCGGCGCTGACGCTCGGCCGGCGACGCGCCGAACACATGCAGCCCGTCGCGAATCTGCGCTTCCTTCAATTCGCACAGCCACGCGTCGACGCGCGTCAGCAGCGCATCTTCGTCGCCCGCATCGCGCGGCGGCGACACGCTCAGTTCGTCGTGCAGCCGGTGTTCGGCGATCGTCGCGAGGATCGTCTTGCGCAGCAGCTTCGCGCGCCGCGCATCGACCATCAGCGCCTCGTAGTATTCGTCGACCTGCCGTTCGAGATCCTGCAGCGGGCCGTAGTTTTCCGCGCGCGTGAGCGGCGGCATCAGGTGATCGATGATCACCGCCTGCGCGCGGCGCTTCGCCTGGCTGCCCTCGCCCGGATCGTTGACGATAAACGGATACAGGTGCGGCAGCGGCCCGAGCGTCAGGTCGGGCCAGCACGCGTCGGACAGCGCGACGCTCTTGCCCGGCAGCCATTCGAGGTTGCCGTGCTTGCCGAGGTGGATGACCGCGTCGATGCCGAACGCATCGCGCAGCCAGAAATAGAACGCGAGGTACGCGTGCGGCGGCACGAGATCCGCGTCGTGGTAGCTCGCATAGTCGTTCTCGCCGCGCGAACGCGACGGCTGGATGCCGACGAACACGTTGCCCGCGCGCCAGCCGGCGATCGTGAAGCGCCCCTGCCGCAGCGTCGGATCGGCTTCGGGCGGGCCCCAGCGTGCGTTCAGCGCGTCGCGCACGGCGGCCGGCAGTCGCGCGAAATGCGCAATGTAATCGGCCAGCGCGAAACTCTGGAACGCCGGGCGCAATGCGCGCACGGCCGGGTCGTTGGTCACGCCTTCGGTGAGCCGCGCGATCAGCGCGTCGCCGTCGGCCGGCAGGTCGGCCACGCTATAGCCCGCGTCGCGCAGCGCCGCCAGCACGCGCAGCGCGGACGCCGGCGTGTCGAGCCCGACGCCGTTGCCGATCCGCCCTTCGCTTTGCGGATAATTCGCGAGGATCAGCGCGATGCGCTTGTCGGCAGGGTCGAGCGTGCGCAGCCGGCACCAGCCGCGCGCGAGCGCCGCGACGAACGCGATCCGTTCGGCGTCCGGCTGGTAGCGCACGACGTCGACCTCGGTGTGCGGACAACGATATGCCAGCCCCTTGAAGCTCACCGCGCGGGTGACGATGCGCCCGTCGACTTCGGGCAACGCGATGTGCATCGCGATGTCGCGCGCGTGCAGCCCCTGGTTGTCGGCCACCCACGCGTCGCGGTTGCCGCCGGACAGGATCACCTGCAGCACCGGCGCGTCGCCGGCGAGCACGTCGGGCTCGGGGCTGTCGATCGCGCCGGCCGCGAAGGCCGTGGTGTTCAGCACGAGCGCGACACCGTGCGTGTCGCACAGCCGCGTGATGACCTCGCGGCTCACGGCATCCTTCAATGACGTGACGGCGATCGGCAGCGGATTGAGCCCTTCGCGCACGAGCGCATCGGCCAGCGCGTCGAACACGGCGGTGTTCGCGGCCTGCCAGTGCGCGCGATAGAACAGGATCGCGACGACGGGCGCGCCGGGCGTCCAGCGCGGACGCCAGTCGTCGACGCTCGCCGGGTCGCGCGCCGGGTGATACAGCGCGGCGGCCGGCAGCGGGCGCGGCAGCTCGGGTTCGTCGCCGACCCCGAGCGTATGGAACGCGATGCTGCGCAGCAACGCTTCGGCGTTGTGCATCCCGCCTTCGCGCAGATAGCGCCACCACAACCGGCACAGGTCCGGCGCGACCGTGCTCTTCGCGACGAGGTTCGGATCTTCCTGCAGGTCGCCCGAGAACATCGCGAGCTGCTGCCTGCGTTTCGACGCGAGCGACACGGCCTGTTCGATCCCGTACGGCCAGTACGCTTCGCCGCCCAGATGATCGATCACGACCGTCTTCGCATGACGCAGCACGTCGTCGACATAGAAATCGACCGACGCCGGCTGCCGCAGGAACGTGACGTTCGCGAGCCGCACGCTCGGAAAGCCGGCCGGCAGCTTCGGCACGACGCTGGCCAGCAGCGACAGCGTCGTGTCGGCCGAACTCAGGATCACGATGTCGGCCGGCTGCTGGTCGATCCGGACGACACCCTGCGTATCGTCGACGAAGCCGCCCGGCGTGGTGCGCAGCAGATGCATCGTGCGTTACGCCTGTTGCGGCTCGGCCGCGCACGCGACGTCGAACGCGCGCTGCAGCGCGGCCGCGTCGAGATCCTCGCCGATCAGCACGAAGCGGCTCGCACGCGGTTCGCCGTCCTGCCAGCGACGGTCGAAATAGCTGTCGAAGCGGCGGCCGACGCCCTGGATCACGAGCCGCATCGGCGCATCGGGCAGCGCCGCGAAGCCTTTCGCTCGGTAGATCGTGTGCGTCTCGACGACACGCTGCAGCGCGGCGATCGTCGCCTCGCGCGAGCCCGCGTCGCCCGACACCACCACCGAATCGAATTCGTCGTGGTGATGGTCGTGATCGCCGTCGTCGGCCGAGCCGTGATGGTCGTGCCGCAGGTGGATCGTTTCCTCCGATGCCGATTCGAGGCCGAGCAGCATCGCGAGGTCGAGCTCGCCGCGCGTCGCGCGCACGACCTTCACCTGCGGCGGGATCTCCTCGCGAATCGCGGCTTCGACCGCGGCGAACTGCGCGTCGGCGACGAGGTCGGCCTTGTTCACGATCACGAGATCGGCGGACGACAGCTGGTCGGCGAACAGTTCATGCAGCGGCGATTCGTGGTCGAGGTTCGGATCGGCGCGGCGCTGCGCGTCGACGGCCTGCGGGTTATCGGCGAACTGGCCGCTCGCGGCGGCCGGCCCGTCGACGACGGTCACGACCGCGTCGACCGTGAAGCTGTTGCGGATCGTGGGCCAGTTGAAGGCCTGCACGAGCGGCTTCGGCAGCGCGAGGCCCGACGTCTCGATCAGCACGTGATCGATGTCGGCGCGGCGCTCGACGAGCGCTTCCATCACCGGATAGAACTCCTCCTGAACGGTGCAGCACAGGCAGCCGTTCGCGAGTTCGTACAGCTGGCCCGACGCTTCGGTGCGGGCGCCCTCGGCATCCTCGCAGCCGATCCCGCAGCCCTTGAGGATTTCGCCGTCGATGCCGAGCTCGCCGAATTCGTTGACGATCACCGCGATGCGGCGGCCTTCTGCATGCTGCAGGATGTGGCGCATCAGCGTGGTCTTGCCGCTGCCGAGAAAGCCCGTGACGATCGTGACGGGAAGCTTGCGTAGGGTCATGGTGGGTCCTGTGTCTAAGAGGGAGTCAGGCCGAGAGCGTCACGTCGATCTCGTCGTAGCGTTTGAGGCGGTAGATCGCGGCCGATACGATCCAGCACGCGACGAACAGGCCGATCACGACGTAGCCGAGCATGCCGAAATGCGATGCGACCATCGTCGCGAAATCCCATACCGGGCCCTGCAGCGAGAGTTTGTCCGCGAGCAGCGCGAGCACCTCGATGCCGCCGATCAGCGCGGCAACCAGCACCGACACGAACGTGATCGTCATGTTGTAGTAGATCTTGCGGATCGGCCGCACGTACGCCCAGCGGTACGCGCCCATCATCAGGATGCCGTCGGTCGTGTCGACGAGCGTCATGCCCGCGGTGAACAGCACCGGCAGCACCATCACCGACCAGAACGACAGGCCGCCCTGCACCTGCGTGGCCGAAATGCCGAACAGCGCGATCTCGGTCGCGGTATCGAAGCCGAAGCCGAACAGGAAGCCGACCGGATACAGGTGCCAGCTGCGCGACACGAGGCGGAACAACGGCCGGAACAGGCGGGCCAGCACGCCGCGCTGGTTCATCAGCATGTCGAGGTCGGCGTCGACGATCGGCTCGCCGCGGCGTGCCGCGCGAAACGTCCGGTACACGGAGATCAGGATCAGCAGGTTCGCGGCCGCGAGCACCAGCAGGAAGAACGCCGACACGCTCGTGCTGATCACGCCGCCCCAGGTCTTCATGCTCTCGAAGCGCGCGAGCGACGCCGCGGTCAGCGCGACCGCGACCGACATCACGATCACCACCGTCGAATGGCCGAGCGAGAAGAACAGGCCCGCGCCGAGCGGGCTGCGGCCCTCCTGCATCAGCTTGCGCGTGACGTTGTCGATCGCGGCGATATGATCGGCGTCGACCGCGTGGCGCAGCCCGAACACGTAGGCGAGCAGCGCGGTACCCAGCAGCACGGGCTGGTCGCGAAACGCGATGAAGGCCCAGATCCACGCGCCGACGTTGAATGCGACGAGCAATGAATAGATCGCGGCGATTTTGCCGCGCAGCCCGGACGGGCTGTCGTTGAACAGGCGGAAGAACGAGTCGAGCATGATGCTCCTTTGCGAACGGTCGACATGATGTATGCCAACACGGCCGTCGTCGGCCTGCCCGCGGAGCTGGCCGTTCTTCGCCCCGGCCCGCACGCGTGCAGCGGCTGACGGATCGGCGAAGGAAGGGCAACGCCCGGGCGTCCGGCGAACTGCGGCCGTGGACGATGCGCCGCCTCCCCGCGGCGCTGAACCCCAACGTCTCGGCCGGTATCCGGGCTGACGAACACGCCGCTTCGCCTTCCCGGATGCGCGGCATCCAGTGGCGGTCGTCCGCATGCGGCAGGCATGCGGCGAAGCGGCGCTGCATCGCGCTGGGCGCGACGCGTTCGCTTACCGTTGCGGGGGCAGCACAGGTTGGTCCGACTGCGGCGCAGGCAGGCTCCCTGTTTCCCGTTTAACTGCGCGCGCCGGAGGAGCGCGCGCGAGCACCGAAACGCGTGCGAGTGTAGGCGGCGGTGCGGGGAGCGTCAAGGTAAAGGCGGAACGGCCTGCCGCGGCGCGTCCGGCGTGGTGGCGGCATCGCACCGGGGGCGCTTGCGGCGCTCGCGCGGCGGGTTCGCGCGGGCCGACCGCTGTGCTATCGTATGCGCCGCGTTCGGTGCTCGCATGCGCATTCCGCGCACGCAGTTAAACGGGAAACAGGAGGCGGAAGTCCGCCCGGCCTGTGCTGTCCCCGCAACGGTACGCCGCCCGCGCGCCGCGGTTCCCCCCGCACGCGCCCAGGCCGCCCGCGATGCCACTGCCCTTCAGCGGGCGGGAAGGCTGCGGCCTGGCAAGCGGCCAGCCCGGATACCGGCCGACGCAAGGGGCGAGCCCGCTGCTCGCCGAACGCCCGATCCGCGGGGGACGGATGGGGTGCGCTTTCCGCCCGCGTTCGCGCGGGCTTCGCCCGATCCGTCATGCCTTGCCTGTCCGCCGGCCGCCGATGCGCCGCTCGCTGTCCCCTTTCCACTGCCACGACACGGTGTGCGCCGTGCCGCGCCCGATGAGCCGCGCCTGGCTCGTCGGCGCCGGCCCCGGCGACGCGGATCTGCTGACGCTGAAGGCCGTGCGCGCGATCGCCGCGGCCGACGTGCTGCTCGTCGACGATCTCGTGAACCCCGATGTATTGCGCCATGCGCGCGCCGACGCGCGCATCGAGCACGTCGGCAAGCGCGGCGGCCACGCGTCGACGCCGCAGGAAACGATCGTCGCCGCGATGCTCGCGCACCTGCGCGCGGGCCGCAGCGTCGCGCGGCTCAAGGGCGGCGATCCGTTCGTGTTCGGCCGCGGCGGCGAGGAGCTGCTCGCGCTCGGCGCGGCGGGTTTCCCGGTCGAGGTCGTGAACGGCATCACGGCAGGTATCGCGGCGCCGGCCGCACTCGGCATTCCGGTCACGCATCGCGGCGACGCGCAGGGCGTGATCTTCGTCACGGGCCACGGCGCGGGCGCCGACGAGCCCGACTGGCGCGCGCTGGCCGCGACGCGGATGACGATCGTGATCTACATGGGCATACGCCGGCTCGACACGATCGTGGCCGCGCTGCGTGACGGCGGCGTGCCCGGCGACATGCCGTGCGCGGCGATCGAGAACGCGACGCGCGACGGGCAGCGGCACGCGCTCGCGACGCTCGACACGGTCGTCGAACGCGTGGGCGCCGCCGGTATCGGCTCGCCCGCGATCGTCGTGATCGGCCGCGTCGCGGCGCTCGCCGGCGATCCGGCGGTGCGCGCGGCGCTCGGCGGCAGCGCATGATGCGCGTCGCGCTCGGCGTCGGTTTCCGCGCGGGCGTGACGGCCGCGCAACTCGATGCCGCGATCCGCGCGGCGCTGGCGCGCTACCCGGACGCCGAGCCGGCCGTCGTCGCGACGCTCGCCGACAAGGCGCGTGCCCGGCCGCTGCGCACGCTGTGCGCACGCCGCGGCTGGCCGCTCGTCGCGTTCGACGCGGCGCAGCTCGCGCGGTGCCCCGAACCGGCCTTGAGCGGCCCGTCGGCTGCGGCGCTCGCGCGTTTCGGCGTCGCGGGCGTGGCCGAGCCGTGCGCGCGGCTCGCGGCGCCCGATGGCCGGCTGCTCGGCCCCAAATCCATCCGGGACGGCGTGACGGTCGCGCTCGCCGGCCCGCTCTGAACCTTTTGTTTCGCTTTCGACAGGACGATTCCCGATGAAGACCGATGCCGAATCCCATCAGCGGATGACCGAACGCCGCCGCGCCGGCCATGAAAAGAAGCAGGCTGCCGCTACCCAGGAAAAGGGCCTGCTGATCGTCAATACCGGCAACGGCAAGGGCAAGAGCACGGCCGCGTTCGGCATGGCCGTGCGCGTGCTCGGCCATGGCATGCGGCTCGGCGTCGTGCAGTTCATCAAGGGCGCGCTGCACACGTCCGAGCGCGACTTCCTCGGCGCGGTCGCGCAATGCGACTTCGTGACGATGGGCGACGGCTATACGTGGAACACGCAGAACCGCGACGCCGACATCGCGACCGCGCGCAAGGGCTGGGACGAGGCGCGCCGGATGATCGAAAGCGGCGAGTACCGGATGGTGATCCTCGACGAGCTGAACACCGTGCTGAAGTACGAATACCTGCCGCTCGACGAAGTGCTCGCGACGCTCGTCGCGCGCCCGGAATCGGTGCACGTCGTCGTCACCGGGCGGCATGCGCCCGATGCGCTGATCGATGCGGCCGACCTCGTCACCGAAATGCGTCTCGTCAAGCATCCGTACAAGGAGCAAGGCGTGAAGGCGCAACCCGGCGTGGAGTTCTGAGTGATGCTGGCCTGCCCCGCGCTGTTCGTCAGCGCGCCCGCGTCCGGCCAGGGCAAGACGTCGGTGACGGCCGGCCTCGCGCGGCTGCACCGGCGGCTCGGCCGGCGCGTGCGCGTGTTCAAGACCGGGCCGGATTTTCTCGATCCGATGCTGCTCGAACGCGCGAGCGGCGCGCCCGTGCACGCGCTCGACCTCGGCATGGTCGGCGAAGCCGGCTGCCGCGCGCTGCTCGCCGATGCGGCGCGCGACGCGGACCTGATCCTGATCGAAGGCGTGATGGGGTTGTTCGACGGCACGCCGAGCAGCGCCGATCTCGCGGTCGCGTTCGGCGTGCCGGTCGTCGCGGTGATTGCCGCGAAGTCGATGGCGCAGACGTTCGCGGCGATCGCGTTCGGGCTCGCGCGGTTCCGGCCGGAGGTGCCGTTTCACGGCGTGCTGGGCAATCGTGTCGGGTCGCCGCGACATGCGGAACTGCTGCGGCAGGCGCTGCCGGACGACCTGCGCTGGCTCGGGCACGTGCCGGCCGATGCGGGCATCGCGCTGCCGGAACGGCATCTCGGCCTGCACCAGCCGGCCGACATCGACGATCTCGACGCGCGGCTCGAGCGTGCGGCCGACGTGCTCGCGCGGACGGCGCTCGCCGAATTGCCGCCGGCCGTCGCGTTCGCGGAACCGGACGTTCACGCCGCGCTGCCGCGCGTGCTCGCCGGCAAGCGGATCGCGATCGCGCGCGATGCCGCGTTCTCGTTCATCTATCCGGCCAATCTCGCGCTGCTCGACGCGCTGGGTGCGCAGCTGCGGTTCTTTTCGCCGCTTGCGGACGAACCCGTGCCCGACGATTGCGACGCGCTGTTCTTGCCGGGCGGCTATCCGGAACTGCATGCGGCGACGCTCGCGGCGAATGCCGTGACCGCGCGGACGATTCGCGCGCATGCGGCGGCCGGCCTGCCGATCGTCGCGGAATGCGGGGGGATGGTGTATCTGTGCGAATCGCTGACCGACGTGGACGGCGCGACGACGCCGATGCTCGGACTGTTGTCAGGCCATGCGACGATGCAGCGCCGGTTCGCGGCGCTCGGGATGCAGCAGCTGGACACGCGCACCGGGCCGATGCGCGGTCATACGTTTCATTATTCGCGGCTCGATACGCCGCTGGCGCCGGTGGCGACGGCTGCGCGGCCCGACGGCGCGCCCGGAAGCGGCGAAGCCGTATATCGCGCGGGCCCGATCGTCGCGACCTACATGCACATGTACTGGCCATCGAATCCGGAGATGGCGGCCGCGCTGTTCGGCGGCACGGTATTCTGACGAAAAATACCCCGGGACACCGCGCGGCCGCGCGGTCAGGGTTTTTCGCGGCCCGGCGCTTCCGAGCGCGAAGTCCGGATCACGGTGCCGTCGGGGGAGAAATGCGCGTTGAACATCGCGTCGCCCGATACGCCGCCCTCGGCCCAGTGCCAGCTCCACACTTCCTCATGGCTCAACGCGTATTGCGCGACCTCGGTCGGCTTGCCGAGCAGTTGCCGTACGTCGTCCTTCGACATCCCCGGCACGACCTTCGCGATGTTCGCCGCCGTCAGCGCCTGCGTGATCGACACGAGCCGGCCGTCGGGCCCGAAATCGAGCATGTACGTGCGCGTGCCGTACGGGCCGCGCGGATATTCGAAGCGCTGCGAGCCGTCGTCGCCCTGCCGGACCATCTCGGGCTTGCCCGCCTGGCGCAGCACGTCCTCGGTCGTCGAGACGCCCGGCTGCAGATTGCCGAACGCCATCGGATCGGGCTTGATCGCATTCACCGCGTCAGCCACCTTCTGGTCGTCGCATCCGGCCGCCAGAACGCCGACCGCGCAAGCCGTCAGCACGGTCAGAAACTGTTTTCGCATGTCGTCCACACCTGTATTCATCGAGCCGATCCGGCGTCGCGCGCAGCGTAGCACGCGGCCCGTGCCGTCGATGTCAAGGAGCGTCAAATTCAGCGCGTGAGCGCTTTCCAATGGAACAGGAGCCTGGGCGAGGGTTGGCGGTAGCTCTTGTGTAGCGCCTTTGGCGCGTTTCCAATGCGTCCCGCGCGGCCGGTGTCATGGCCGCGCGGGCGCTCACCGGGCGGCGGTGCCCACGTCGATGCGCCGCGGCGTCACACCAGGAAAGTCTCCGCCAGCTTGACCCAGTACGACGCGCCGATCGGCAGCGCCGCGTCGTTGAAGTCGTAGCCGGGGTTGTGCACCATGCAGCCGCCCTCCCCGTCGCCGTTGCCGATGATCAGGTAGCAGCCCGGCCGCTTCTCGAGCAGGAACGCGAAATCCTCGCTGCCGGTGAGCGGCACCATCCCGTCGATCAGGTTCGCTTCGCCGACCCACCCGCGCGCGACGCCCCGTGCGAACGCGGTCATCTCCGCATCGTTGACGAGCACCGGATAGCGACGCTGGTAGTCGATCGTCGCGGTCGCGCCGAACACGGCCGCCTGCGCATGAACGACTTCCTTGATGCGTGTCTCGAGCAGGTCGCGCACCTCGGGCTTCAGCGCGCGAACGGACAGGCGCATCTGCGCACGGTCGGGAATCACGTTCGGCGCCTCGCCCGCGTGGATCGCACCGACCGTGACGATCGCCATGTCGAGCGGCGATACGTTGCGCGAGACGATCGTCTGCAGCGCGATGACGATCTGCGCGCACACGACGACCGGGTCGATCGCCTTGTGCGGCACCGCGCCGTGGCCGCCGCGCCCCTGCACGTCGATGGTCACGGTATCGGACGACGCCATGAACGGCCCCGGCAGGAAGCCGAACTTGCCCGTCGGGAAGCCCGGCATGTTGTGCATCGCGAAGATCGCGTCGCACGGGAACTGCTCGAACAGCCCGTCGTCGAGCATTTTCTTCGCGCCGCCGAGCCCTTCCTCGGCCGGCTGGAAAATCAGGTTCAGCGTGCCGGAAAAGCGGCGCTCGCGCGCCAGGTGCTTCGCGGCCGCGAGCAGCATCGCCGTGTGGCCGTCGTGACCGCACGCGTGCATCTTGCCGGGGATCGTGCTCTGGTACGGCAGGCCGGTCGACTCGTGGATCGGCAGCGCATCCATGTCGGCACGCAGGCCGAGGCGCTGCGTGCCATTGCCCACCTTCAGCTGCGCGACGACGCCCGTGCCGCCGAGCCCGCGCTGCACCGTGTAGCCCCACGCCTGCAACTGCCCGGCGACGAGATCGCTCGTCGCGAATTCCTCGAAGCCCAGTTCGGGGTGGGCATGAATGCGGTGCCGGATCTCGATCATTTCGTCGGCGAGGCCTGCGGGGATCACGCTGTGCGTCACGGTGTCGTCTCCTGGGTTCCGTGGGGAATGTGCAGGCAAGGATAGTCGGTTGAGCGGCAACCGGACAGACAGAAAGTCGTCGCGGCGACAACCTGGAGTTGCCAGTCTGCTCGCCGGCACACGACGAATCGCACGGCGGGAGGAAGCTGGCCATTCGGGTGACTGCCGGCCACGATCGGGATGCGCGACACTGCGAGTTCGTCTTGATTTCTCAGGTGGGAGTGCACGTTGAGTTCCGTTCGTCATTCCGGAATAATCTCGCCTTATCAAAGAGTTGAGCGTTCGTGTTCATTTTTTGACGGTTGTACATTTTTTGTGTACGCTGGCAGAAAAGTGAACAAGCGATCCATCCCGATGCCCGAGAACGCCACCCTGCCGATAGCGGAACAGCACGTGCTCGACGAAGCCTGCGCCGCGTTCGAACGCGCGACCCGGCACTTCCATGCGCGGCCCGTGCGCGTGCCGGCCGCCTATGAAGCGCATGCCGACGCGATGATCCGTTTCGCCATTGCCGGGCAGGCCTTCGAGATGCCGGCGGCGGTGAGCATCGGGGTCGAATCGGTGCAGGACGCACGCGCGGCGCTGCGCCGGCGCGGCGGCGCCCCGCTGCCCGGCGAGCGGCCGCTGATGCTGGTTGCGCCGTACGTATCGGTCGAGCTGGCTGCCCGCCTGACCGATCAAGGCATCCCGTTTCTCGATACGGCCGGCAATGCGTGCCTGATCCAGCCGGAAGCGACCGTGATGATCGCCGGCCGGCCGAAACCCGCCCGCACGCCGCGCCGGCAGGCATCGCGCGCGACGACGCCCAAGGGGCTGGCCGTGATGTTCGCGCTCGCGACGCAGCCGGGCCTCGTCGCGCAACCGTACCGGGCGATCGCTGCCGCGTCGGGCGTCGCGCTCGGCACGGTCAATCTCGCGATGGACGACCTGCTCGCGCGCGGCCTTGTCGCGCAGCGGCGCAACGGCGAACGGCTGATACCCGACTGGCCGCGCTTCATGCAGGAATGGGTCGCGCTGTATCCGAGCCGCCTGCGCGCGAAACTGCCGGCCCGGCGGTTTGCCGCGCTCGCGCCCGACTGGTGGCGCGGCTTCGATTTCGCGGCATTCGACGCGCGGCTGGGCGGCGAACCCGCGGCCGACTTGCTGACGCACGACCTGAAGCCGGCCGCGATCACCGTCTATACGCATGGCGCCGTGTCGAACCGCCTGCTGCTCCAGGCACGCCTGCGCCCGGACGAGCGTGGCGACGTCGAGCTGCTCGAAGCCTTCTGGCCGCCGTCGCCGGCGCTCGACTGGCGCGAGCAGGACGTGCCGCTCGTGCCGCCGCTGCTGATCTACGCGGATCTCGTCTCGTCCGGGGACAGCCGCAATCTCGCCGCCGCCGAACACATCCATGACCGATACCTCGCCCGCCCGCCCGCTTGAAGTCGACGCGCGCCGGCCGCTCGAGCCGGCGGCGGTCGCGCTGCTGCAGGCGGTCCGTGCGGCCTGCGCGCAGCTCGACGCGGCATTCGTCGTCGCCGGTGCGACCGCGCGCGACATCCTGATGTGGCATGTCCACGGCATCCGCCCGGTGCGTGCGACGCGGGACGTCGACGTCGCGGTGTGCGCGGTGAGCTGGCCGTTTCACGAACGGCTCGTCGATGCGCTCGTCGCGACCGGGCAATTCGCGCGTGCGCCGAAGCATCAGCAGAAACTGCTGTTCGACAGCGGGACGCAAGGCTTTCGCACGGAACTCGATCTCGTGCCGTTCGGGCCGCTCGAAACGCCGCCCGGCGAAATCGCTTGGCCGCCTGGCGGCGATTTCGTGTTGAACGTGCTGGGCTTTCAGGAGGCGATCGATACGGCGCTGGTCGTGTCGATCGCGGCCGACGTCGCGGTGCCGGTGGCGAGCCTGCCCGCCCTTGCGCTGTTGAAGTTGCTCGCGTGGAAGGACCGGCGCGCGCGCCAGAACAGCGACGCGTACGACCTGTTGTTCCTGCTCACGCATTTCCACGACGCAGGCAATCGCGAGCGCATCTGGGAGGTGGCGCCCGACCTGCTCGAGCAGCACGGTTTCCAGCCTGAGGTGGCGGCGGCTGCGCTGCTGGCGCGCGATGCGCAGCGGATTGCTTCGCCGCAGACGTACGATGCGATCCGCGCGCTGTTGTCCGACGAAGCAATCTACGCGACGCTCGGGCAGGATCTGCAGGCCCGCGCGTTCGCGCTGCTGCCGGGGGAATTCAGCGCGGACGCCGACCGGTATCTCGACGCGTTCCGCAGCGCCTTCCTCGCGGATCCGCCTGTTCCTCGCGCGTGACGTGCGACCGCGCGGGCGCCACGCCATCGCGCATTCACGACCTCAGGCCGAGGCCGCCCAGTCTTCGAGCGACAACCCCGCGACGCGGCCGAACTCGCGACGATTGTTCGTGACGAGCACGGCACCGGCCGCGATCGCGTGACCGGCGATCGACGCATCGTTTGCGCCGATCGGCGTGCCGCGCGCGGCGAGGTCGGCGCGAATCGCCGCCGTTGCATCGACCGCCGCGGTATCCCGCGACAGCACGCCGTCCAGCCGAGCGACAAAGGCCGTCACGAGTTCCGCATGCTTCGGCGATGCCTTTCTGCCGACCGCGCCGAACCGCATTTCCGCATAGGTAATCGCCGACACGACGATCCGGTGCTGCGCATTGACGCACGACTGCAGCCGGGACAACACCACGGACGGTCGCTCGCGCATGATCAACGAACAGATGTTCGTATCGAGCATGTAGAGCGTGGTCACCGGCCCGACTCCGTCGGTGCGGCGTCATCGGCGCCGGACAAGTCGAAACGGCCGGATTCGACGACAGCCTGGCGCTCGACGAGGAAGTCGGCATCGGCCAGCGGTTCACTCGCGAGCGACAGCCACGTCGGCCGCACCGGCCGCAGCAGCAACGTGTCGCCCTCGCGGCGGATCTCGAGTTCCGTCACCCCCTCGAATTCCATGTCCTTCGGGATGCGGATTGCCTGGTTACGGGCGTTCTTGAAAATGGAAACGGTGCGCATGAGCCACTCCAATGGAGTACGATGCACCCACTCTAGGCATATGCCGGCATATGTCAATATCGGGCGGCGCTGATGCGGGATCGCGCCTGATGCTGTCGTGGGTGTGCTTGCCATGTCGTCACGACCTGTCTGCGATGAGGGAGCGACCATTCTTCCTCATGCCGCCCACCCGATCCATATCCCGAACGGCCGATGCGCGCCCCCTGCAAGCCGCGCGAAACGTCCACGCTTGCGAATCGACGTATCGACGCCTCGCGTCCCCGTCCCCGTCCCCGTCACGGCAACCGGAAAGTGTCGAAGAATGTTTCGCGCTCCATCACGGTAAGCGCCGCGCGCTTGTGCGGGAAATCGAACTCCTTCAACGTATGGAACCCGAGCCGGTGCATGTACGCGATATGCCGCACGTGATCGACGCGCGGCTCGCCGACGAGCCGCTGCGTGCGCGGTTCGTCGACGAACATGTAGTGCAGCACCCCGCTCCACCATGCATGCAGCTTGCCCGCGCTCTGGAAGCGTGAGTCGCCAATCAGCAGGTGCAGCCCGCGATCGTAGTCGTGCGCGTCGTAGAACGGCGCGAGGCGGTCCTCCTTCGCCCAGTAGAACTCGAAATAGCCGAACGGCGTGTCGTCGAAATAGCCGATCATCGGATGCATGTGCGGATCGGCGAGCCGCTCCGCGAGATACGCGGCGTGCTCGTCGAGCGTGCCGCGCTGATCCCAGAAATGCGCGACGCGATCGAGGTTCATCCAGTCGCTGAACAGCTGCGCATGTGCAGCGATGTCGACGGTGCGCAGGCTGAACGTCATCCCGACCTGCGGCATGTAGCGCGCATAGATCTCGCCGGCCGGCGACGGCGGCCGCACCGGGTGCCGATGGCCGTTCGTGATCGTGTAGCGCAGCGGCATCCCGCCCGACGCGGGGGCCTTCAGCCACGGCCGCGGGTTCTGCCAGAACGTCGCGCGCGATGCGGTGACGCGCAGCCGGTCGCCCGCGATCCGCGCGCCGTCGATCACGCCTTCGCGCACCGCGCGCGCGACGTACGACGCGATGGCCGCCGGATCGGCGCCGCCGAGCGGCACCGACACCGTCGCCGCGTCGTGCCGCGTGTCCGTGTTGAACAGCGCGACGAATTCCGCGAGCAGTGCCGCCGGCGGATCGCCGGGCCGCCACGCGTCGAGCGTGCGCTCGACGGCGGGCGGCTCCTGCCCGTGCGCGGCGCCGTCGCGTGCCGCGGCCACGTGGCCTTCGACCGCGTCTACCGCGTTGGCCGGTTTCGTCAGCGTGTCTTCCATCACAGTGCTCCCGCGTCGTGGCGGTCGGCGAGGATGTGCAGCCCCCGCTCGAGCGCCGGAAACAGGCTGCGCTGGAAGTTGTTCCAGCGCAGTTCGAGAATCGTGTCGTCCGGCGCGATCGGCGTGTCGAGCACGTCGCAGATCACCTCGCCGGAATCGATGCCGTTGTCGACGTAGTGGAACGAGGCGCCCGTCATCGTCACCGGTTCGACGCGCGAGGTCGCGCCGCTCGCCCAGTCGACCCGTTCGCCGCGCGCGCCGTGCAGCGCGTCGAGCGTCGCCCACGCACCGCGCCGCTGGTACGGCGAAGCGTCGGCCGTAATGCCGGGGTGGATGTTCGCGATGCGGCGGTGAAAGCGCGCGCCGGGACGCACGAGCTCGTCGAGGATCACGAGCAGCCCGTCGAGCACGACCACGTCGGCGTCGAGTTCGAGCAGGCGTTCGAGCAGGCGGCGCTCGAACGCTTGCTTGCCCGTCACGCGCTCGCGTGCGTCGCGCGGCAGCCGGCGGTACGTCGATGCAATCGTGCAGAACAGTTCGTCGACCGGCCGGCCCTGCACCGTCAGCCCGTCGGGCAGGATCCACGGGCGGCCCGGCGTGCGCGCGAAGCCGTAGTCGGCGACCTTCGCGCGGTCGGCCGGCGAGCCTGCGTCGTCGTCGACGATCACGCCCTTGAGCGCATAGCGTTCGCCGAGCGGCGAGTCGTTCAGGCGCTCGACGAGGAATTCGAGCGGCGCCTTCATGTAGCGCGTGCCGCCCCGGTAGGCGACCGGCTGGCCGGCGCGATCGGCCGCGCCGTTGCGCAGCGACTGGATGTAGACGAGATTTTTCTTCGGCATGGAGGCGTCGTGGAAAAAACGGACGACGGCGCCGCGGCCCGCCCGCGCCGGCCCGAAGGCCGGCCGGCGCGCCGCGGCGCGCGGCGTCACCAGTTGTATTTCGCGGTGGCGAGCACCGTGCGGTCGGTCCCGAAAATGCAGACGCTCGTCGACTGGCAACCGCTGATGTAGTGGCGGTTGAACAGGTTCGTCCCGTTCACGGCGAAGCGCCAGTTGCGCGTGTCGTAGTGCACGCCCGCGTCGAACAGCGTGTAGCTCGCGACCGTCAGCGAGTTGTCGGCCGCACCGGCCGACGCGCTCTGGTAACGCACGCCGCCGCCCAGGCCGAAGCCCGTGAGCGGCCCCGTGTGCCACGTCCAGTCGGCCCACAGCGACGCCATCTGGCGCGGTCGCGGAATGTCGACCGGCCAGTTGTTCAGCGATGCGTCGTTCGCCTTCACGTTCTTCACGTCCTGGTAGACGTAGGACGCGATCAGCGACAGGTTGCGCGTGAGCTTGCCGGTCGCGTTCAGCTCGATCCCGCGCGAGCGCACTTCGCCCGTCTGGACCGACGTCGTGCCGGACGGATCGAGATTGAGCGGCGTCGACGTGAGCACGTTGGTCTGGTTGATCTGGTAGATCGCCGCGCTCAGCATCAGGTTCTTGCCGGGCGGCTGCCAGCGCAGGCCGGCCTCGATCTGCTTGCCGCGGGTCGGCTGCGGCAGGCCGCCGCCGTACAGGTTCACGCCGATCAGCGGGTTGAACGACGTCGCGTAGCTGACGTACGGCGACAGCCCGTAGTCGCCCTGGTAGGTGAGGCCCACGCGGCCGGTGAACGCACTGATGTCGGCCTTCGACTGCGTGCCGCCCTCGCGGTCGTCCATCCGCTGGTTGACCCAGTCCTCGCGGCCGCCGAGCGTCAGCGTCCAGCGGTTCCACTTGACCTGGTCCTGCACGTACAGCCCGAACGTGTTCATCGTCGTGTACGTGTTGGTGCGGTACGTGGTATTCGGCGGCGAGAACACGGACAGCGTGACGGGCGTGTAGACCGGGTTGTAGATGTTCAGCGTCGGCGCGGCGGCCAGCCATTCGCTGTCGGTCGCGGTCTGCCGGTTGTACTGGAAGCCGAGCAGCAGCGTGTGCTCCAGCGGCCCCGTGCCGAAGCGGCCCTGCAGGTTGTTGTCGATGTCGAAGCGGCTGTAGTTCGTCTGGAACACGCCGGCCCAGCGGTTGATGTCGGTCAGGCTGCCGTCCGCGAAGCCCGCGCCGAACACCGAGCCGTTGTCGAGCGACAGGTGCATCCAGCGCACGTTCTGGCGGAACGTCCACATCGAATTCAGATTCCGCTCGAACTGGTAGCCGAGCGACCACTGCTTCTTGCGGTAGTAGTTGAAATCCGGGTCGCCGCCGTAGACGTCCTTGCTGAGCTGCCCGTTCGGGTTCGGCAACACCGTGCCTTGCGCCGGCAGGAAGTTCGACGAGATGTCGCCCCAGTCCTGCAGGTAGGTGGCGGACAGCGTCAGCGACGTATCCGCGTCCGGGCGCCAGCGGAACGACGGCGCGAGCGCGACGCGCTGGTCGTTGTTCGGGCCGGTCAGCGCGTTGCCGTCGCGCGCGACGCCGACGAACCGGTACGCATACTTGCCGTCCGCATCGAGCTTGTCGCCGACGTCGATCATGAACTGCTTGCGCGCATAGTTGCCGAACTGCACGCCGGCTTCGCGCACGCGCTCGCCGTCGGCCGTCTTGGTCTGCACGTCGATGATCGCGCCCGGGTCGCCGGCGCCGTACAGCACCGACGTCGGCCCGCGCAGCACGGTGATGCTGTCGATCATGTACGGATCGACGCGCCAGCTCGACAGGTTCAGCGTGTTCGGCACCTGCAGGCCGTTCACGTACGCGGTCGGCGTGAAGCCGCGCAGCGCCGCGTACCAGTCGGAACGGTTGTCCGAGCCGTACGACGAGAAACCCGGCACGTAGCGCAGCGCCGCGTTCACGTCGGTCGCGCCGGTCATCTCGATCTGCTGCGCGGTGACGATGTTGATCGTCTGCGGGATTTCGTTGATCGACGTATCGGTCTTGGTGCCGGTCCGGCTGCGCTTCGCGACGAGCCCGACCGTGCCGTCGCCTTGCGAGCCCGCGTTGACGTTGATCGCCGGCAGCGTGCCGGACGTCGAGCCATTCTGCGCGCCGGTCGACGTGCTTGCCGCCGCACTGGCCGCCGCACCGTTCTGCGCACCGCCGGCCGACACCGCGGCACCTGCGTTCACGGCCGGCGCCGTCTGGGCGTATGCATGCCCTGCCGCCATCCCGAACGCCACGCTCGCCGCGGCTGCGATCGCACGCACACGCGTGCCTGTTGCCCACTCCATCTTTCTCTGCTCCACTTTCTTGATGCGGTCTCCGACCGCGCCTTTGTCAAAGAGCGAAAGCCATGCGGCCCGCGCTCGCCCCGTTTTGGTGTCGTTGTTCATGCAGCGCCCGGACCGCCCCGTCGTCATGGCCGGGCGCGATCCCTTCCTCGAGCGACGCGCAGATCTCGTCCGCGCGGCGCGCGAGGACCGACAGCAGCGTGTCGGACAGGCCGTGGCTGTCTTCGCAGCAGCCTTGCAGGTAGATGCGCGGCGCGAAGTGCTCGGGCGTCGCGAGCAGGTAGTCGCGCGTGACGTCGCCGCGCGTGAGCGCATCGCCAAGGTGCGGCGCGAGTCCTTCGAGCAGCGCCGAATGCGTGTCGCGCCGGTAGCCGGTCGCCAGCACCAGCGCGTCGAAGCGTTCGACGTGCGTCGCGCCGCTCATCCGGTCGCGCAGCGTCAGCTCGATGCGGCCGTCGGCGGTGCGCACCGCGGCCTCGATCGCGCTGTTCGCGCGCAGCGCGTGACGCGGCGTGCCGTCGATGCGCTGCAGGTACAGCATTTCGTAGATCTGCTCGATCAGCGGCCGGTCGACCACCGCGTAGTTGGTGTCGCGATAGCGCTCGAGCAGCGCGCGGCGCGCATCGTGCGGCTGCGCGTAGACGACGTCGGTGAACGCCGGGCTGAAGATCTCGTTGACGAACGGGCTGTCGTCGGCCGGTTTCAGTGCGCCCGCGCGCATCACGAGGCTCGCGTCGACGTGCGGGAAGCGGCGCGCGAGGTCGATGAACACCTCGGCCGCGCTCTGCCCCGCGCCGATCACCGCGACGCGGCGGCGCTCGCCGTCCGGCGACGCGACCAGCCGGTCGATGTCGGTCAGGTAGGACGACGAATGGATCACGCGGTCGCGGCCGAGCGCGGCGAACGCGTCCGGCACCGCCGGCGTGCCGCCGACGCCGACCGACAGCGCACGCGTCACGCGCTGGCGTTCGTGGCCGGCCGAATCGCGCGACAGCACGCGCAGCGCATCGACGCGCGCGCCGTCGCCGCGCACGGGCTCGATCGCCGTGACGGTTTCGCTGTAGTGGACGTGTTCGTCGAACGCGCCGGCGACCCAGCTCAGGTAGTCGTGGAATTCGACGCGGGTCGGATAGAAGTTCTTCAGGTTGACGAATTCGTTCAGCCGGCCGCGTTCGAACAGATAGTTGATGAACGTGTAGCGGCTCTTCGGATCGCGCATCGTGACGAGATCCTTCAGAAACGAGATCTGCATCCGGCAGTCGTCGAGCAGCATGCCGCGGTGCCAGCCGAATTCCGGCTGGCGTTCGACGAAGCAATGCGCGAACGGACGCGTGCCGTGGCGTTCCGCGAGGCGCACGGCCAGCGCCAGGTTCGACGGCCCGAAGCCGACGCCGATCAGGTCGAATACGGTTTCTCTCTGCATGTCTCTCAGCTCCCTTGTCGGTGAAACCGGCCCGTCAGACGTGACGGCCGGAGAAGAAGGTCTCGCGCAGCGTGCGCATCCACAGCGGCTGTCCGTCGGCGAGCGCCAGGCGGCGCTGCCGCGCGAAGCCATGCCGCGCGAGGGTATCGACGACCCGCGCGCGGCCGGCCGGGACCGCGCAGCCGACCGCTTCGGTGCGCGGGTCGTCGAGAGCGCGGTGGTTGTAGGCGACGAGGCGCAGCGCGCCGTCGTCGCCGAGTTGCGCACGCAGCAACTGCGCGCCGATGCCGTCGCCCTGTGCGACGCGGATCTCCGTGCCGTCGCGCACCGCGAACAGGCCGCCCGCGAACGCGAGGCGGTACGTATCGAGCAGCGTGAATCCGTCCGGGCGCACTTCAGCCAGCATCGCGCACCTCCAGTCGCGTGTGCGCCGCTTCGTCGAGATGCGTGCCGAGCGCCGCGAGCGTCGGCGACGTGAACACGTCGGCGACCGTCAGCGCGTGCCCGGCGCGGCTCGCCGCATCGACGAAACGCACGACGTCGAACGACGTCGCGCCGGCCTCGAACAGATCGGCATCGGGCGCGGGCGCGGCCGTCGCGAACGTGTCCGACCACAGCGCGGCGAGCTCGGCAGCCGTGTTCGGCGCGCGCGATGACGCCGCCGCATGGGTCGCGTTGCCGACCGGTGCGACCGCTGCCGGCGCGGCGAACAGCGCATCGGGCACGCCGAGTGGCGCTTGCGCCGCACCGGCGAAACGCGCGACTTCGTCGTGGTAAAGATCGACGAGCGCGTCGACGAAGCGGCCGTCGAGCAGTTCGTCCGCATAGGAGAACGCGGCGCTCACGCGGCCGTCCGGATGCTCGACGACGTCCAGCTCCAGCGTGAACACGACGCGATGACGCACGTCGTCGAAGCCGGCGAGCGACAGGCCGGCCCAGTCGCGTGCGGCCGCGCCGGTCGGGCGCAGGTAGTTGAACATCACCTGGAACAGCGGATTGGCCCGCGCGGCACGCGGCGCGCGCAGCGCCGCGACGACGTCGGCGAACGGCACGTCCGCATGCGCATAGGCGGCAAGCGCCGTATCGCGCACCTGGGCGAGCACCTCGAAACGGCTAGCCGCCGCGTCGATCCGCGTGCGCACGACCACGGCATTGATGAAGAGACCGAGCGCATCGCGCGCGGCATCGCCCGTCAGCTCGCGCGTCGATGCCAGCACGCCGACCGGCTGGTCGGCCGCGCCGGTCACGCGGAACAGCGCTGTATTCAGCGCCGCATGCAGCAGCATCGGCAACGTCGCGTGCGACGCCGACGCGGCATCGCGCGCGGCACGGATCAGCGACGCGTCGAACTCGAACGCGATGCGCGCCGCACGCCATTGCGGCACGGCCGGCGCGTCGGCGCGCTGCGGAAGCATGGGCGGCGGCAGGTCGGCCAGCGCGTCGCGCCAGTACGCGACACGGGCCGGCTGGCACGACGCGGGCAGCACGAGCGGCGTGTTTTCTGGCGTCGTTGTCGTCGTCGAAGAGGCCCGGGCCGCTTCGCCGCGCACGAGCGCGACATAGCGCGCGCGCACCGCGTCGAGCCACAGCTCGATCGATTCGCCGTCCGACACGATGTGATGGATCGTCACCGACAGCACGTGATCGTCCGCGCCGAGCCGCAGCACGCGGGCGCGCCACAGCGGCGCGTCGGCCGCGAGATCGAACGGCGCGAGCGCATCGGCGCCGGTCAGCGCCGCCGCGCGCGCGAGCGCGTCGGGCTGCGCGGACAAGTCGACGACCGGCAGCGCGACGCTCGCCGCGGCGTCGATCCGCTGGCCCGGCAGCATGCCGTCGCGCGCGACGAGCCGCGTGCGCAGCGCCGGGTGCGCGGCCGCGACCGTTGAAAACGCCGCGCGCAGCGCATCGACGTCGAGCGGGCCGCGCACGCGCAGCGCGACCGGAATGTTGTATGCGGCGCTGTCCGGCTGCGCGCGCCACAGGAACCACAGGCCGAGTTGCGCGGGCGACAGCGGCCACACGCCGTGCGCATCGGGCTTCGCCATCGCGACGCCCGGCACGGCGGCGCCGGCGTGCGCGGCGCGCGGCGCGTCGGTCACCTGGTGCGCGTATTGCGCGAGCACCGGCGCTTCGAACAGCGCGCGCACCGGCACGTCGCGGCCGAGCCGCTCGGCGACGCGGGTCGCGACGCGCACCGCCGCCAGCGAATGGCCGCCGAGTTCGAAGAAGTGATCGCCGCGGCCGACGCGCTCGGCGTTCAGCACGTCGCGCCAGATCGCCGCGAGCACGGTTTCATCGCCGTCGTGCGGCGCCTCGTAGGCACGTTCGACGCGCACCGGCGCCGGCAGCCGCGCCCGATCGACCTTGCTGTTCGCGTTGCGCGGCAACGCGTCGAGCACGATCAGCTGCGCGGGCACCATGTAGTCGGGCAGCGTGCGGCGCAGATGCGCGTCGAGCGTCGCGGCCTCCACCGGTTGCGCGGCCGCCTGCGCGTCGGCGGTCAGTTCGACGTACGCGACGAGCTGCGCCTGCGCGCCCTGCCCGTGCACGACCGCGCACGCTTCGCGCACCGCATCGTGCGCGGCCAGCTGCGCCTCGATCTCGCCGAGTTCGATGCGCAGCCCGCGCAGCTTCACCTGGTGATCGACGCGGCCGATGAAGTCGAATACGCCGTCCGCGCGCCGCCGCACGAGGTCGCCCGTGCGATACAAGCGTGCGCCCGGCGAGCCGTACGGGTCGGGCACGAAGCGCTCGGCCGTCAGCGCGGGACGGTCGAGATAGCCGCGCGCGACGCCGATCCCCTCGCCGCCGAGGTACAGCTCGCCGATCACGCCGACCGGCAGCGGATGCAGCCGCGCGTCGAGCACGTGCGCGGTGCGCGCGCCGACCAGCGTGCCGATCGGCAGGTACGCGGCGTCGCCGAGCGTCGCGAGATCGTCGCCGGGACGGAACATCCACAGCGTCGGCGTGATCACGGTCTCGGTCGGCCCGTAGCCATTGACCACGCGCACGTTCGGCATCGCGCGGCGCAACATCGCGAAGGCTTCGCGCGACGTCGCCTCGCCGCCGACGGTCAGCGAGCGAAGCGTCGGCGGCGCGCCGTGCGCGAGCGCCCATTCGGCGAGTTGCGCGGCGCAGCCGGGCGGCACGTAGGTCATCGTCACGCCGTCGCGAATCATCATCGCGCAGGTCTGCGCGGGCGGCCACAGCACGTCGGCCGTCACCGACACGGCGGCACCCGACAGGTACTGCGAAAACCAGCCTTCGTGCGCGCCGTCGAAGTTGACCGACTGGAACAGCAGGAACACGTCGTGCTCGCCCGCGCCGTAGCGCTCGGCGATCGCCGCGCAATGCCGCGCGAACGCCGCGTGATCGACGATCACGCCCTTCGGCTTGCCGGTCGAGCCGGACGTGTAGATCGCGTACGCCGCATGGCCGGGCAGCACGTCCGGCAGCGCGACGTCCGCGGCTTCGTCGAGCGCGTCGACTTCGTCCGCGCGCCAGACGCGCAGCGCCGGCAGTTCGGGCAGCGAGGCGGCGCTCGCGGCGTCGGTCAGCACGTGCGCGATGCCCGCGTCGCCGACGATCTGCGCGAGCCGTTCGCGCGGATGCGCCGGATCGAGCGGCACGAACGCGGCGCCCGACTTCAGTACCGCCATCAGCGCGACCAGCAGGTCGACCGAACGCTGCAGCGCGACGCCGACGCGCATTTCCGGCCGCACCCCGGCGGCGACGAGGTTGCGCGCGATGCGGGCCGCGCGCGCGTCGACCTCGCCGCGCGTCAGTGCGCGATCGATGTCGGCGACACCGCGTGCGTCGGGCCGTGCGTGCGCGTGTGCGGCGATGCGTGCGTGCACCGGCACGAACGGTTCGGCATCGGCCGCGCCTGCCGGCGCATTCCACGCGAAGAGTTGCGCTTGCTCGTCGGCCGGCAGCCAGTCGAGATCGCCGATCGGCATGTCGGGGCGCGCGAGCGCATCGCCGAGCAGCGTGACGAAGCGCGCGGCCAGCCGCGCGATCGCGTCGCCGTCGAACAGGTCGAGCGCGTAGATGAATGCGGCGTCGAACGTGCCGTCGGGCGTCGCCTCGACGGCAAGCGTCAGGTCGAATTTCGCGGAAGGCGTGCCGGACGGCAGCAAGGATGCCGACGCCGCGCCCAGCGCCGGCGGCGCGCGGCGCTCGCCGTACGCGGCCATCACCTGGAACAGCGGATGGTGGCTGGCGCTGCGCGGCACGCCGAGCGCGTCGACGACCTGCTCGAACGGCACGTCCTGGTGCATCTGCGCATCGACGAGCGCGCGCTGCGTGCGTGCGACCAGCGACGCGAAATCGCCGTGCGCGGGCACGTCGACATCGATCGCGAGCGTGTTGACGAAAAAGCCGATCAGGCCGGCCGTTTCCGCGCGCTCGCGGTTCGCGGCCGGCACGCCGACGCAGATCCGCGCATCGCCGGTCGCGCGCGCGAGCAGCGCGTCGAGCGCCGCGAGCAGCGCCGCGAACGGCGTCGCGCCCGACGCGGCCGCGAACGCGCGCAGCCGCGCGCCGGTGTGTGCGTCGAGGGAAAACACGTGACGCGCACCGCGTGCGCTGCGGCGCGCGGGCCGTGCGGCCGCGCCGGGCAGCGTCAGCACGCCGCGTTGCGGGTCGAGGCGCTCGCGCCAGAACGCCAGCTGGCGATCGCGCTCGCCGGCATCGAGCCAGCGGCGTTGCCACAGCGCATAGTCCGCATACTGGATCGGCAGCGGCGCGAGCGGCACCGGCGCGCCCGACGCATACGCGCGATAGAACGCCGCGAGTTCGAACAGCATCACGTTCGACGACCAGCCGTCCGACACGATGTGGTGAACGGTCAGCGCGAGCCAGTGATGCGTCGCGTCGAGACGGATCAGGTGTGCGCGCATGAGCGGCGCCGCGCCGAGATCGAACGCGGCGGCTTCGTCGGCCGTCGCGATGCTTTCGGCGCGTGCCATGCGCTGCGCGTCGGGCAGCGCTTCGAGACCGGTCTCGCGCCACGGGCAGCGCAGCGGCGGATGGATCGTCTGCGCGACGCCGTCCTCCGCTTCGTCGAAGGTGGTGCGCAGCGCTTCATGGCGCGCGATCAGCGCATCGCACGCGAGCCGCAGCGCGTGCGCGTCGAGCGGACCCGTCAGCGCGAGCCGCTCGGTGATGTGATACGCGTCCGGCGCGTCGATCAGCCGCGCGTGCAGCCACAGCCGCGTCTGCGCGAACGATGCCGGCACACGGTCGCCGCGCGGCGTACGCGGCGGGATCGGCAGCATGCGAAAGTCGATGCCGGCCGCGCCGAGCTTGTCGATAAACACCGCGCGCTGCGCGTCGGGCAATTGCGCGAAACGCGTCGCGAGTGCGAGCCAGTCGGGTTGCATCCTCGTCATCCGTCGTCCTTATTGGGTTTCCAGTTCGCCGAGCAGCGCGTCGATCGCGCTCGCCGCGTCGGTCGCACCGCGTGCCGCGCAGGCCGCATCGATCGCGTCCGCGCAGCGTGCGAGCGTGCGGGTGTCGAACAGCGTGCGCAGCGGCAGCGCGAGGCCCCAGTGCAGGTTCGCCTGCGCATGGGCTTGCGTCGCGAGCAGCGAGTGGCCGCCGAGCAGGAAGAAATCGTCGTCGCGGCCGATCGCGTCGACGTGCAGCACGCGTTGCCAGATCGCCGCGAGCGCGCGCTCCGTGTCGGTCGCGAGTTCGCTGGCCGCGGCCGCCTCGCGCACCGGTGCGGGCAACGCATGGCGGTCGCACTTGCCGTTCGGCGTGACCGGCAGCGCGTCGAGTTCGATCAGCTGCGACGGCACCATGTAGGCCGGCAGCTGCGCGCGCAGCGAATCGAGCATGGCCGCACGGTCGAGCGGCCCCGCGTCGCCGCGTGCGACATAGCCGATCAGCTGATCGTCGCGCACGATCACGACCGCGTCGTGCACGCCCGGCGCCGTGCGCAGCAGCGCCTCGATTTCACCCGGCTCGATCCGCTGGCCGCGCAGCTTCACCTGCGTGTCGACGCGGCCGAGGTAGTCGAGCGCGCCGTCGGCGCGACGCCGTGCGAGGTCGCCGGTGCGATACATGCGCGCGCCCGGCACGAACGGATCGGGCACGAAACGCTCGGCGGTCAGCCCCGGGCGGCCGAGATAGCCGCGCGCGAGCCCCGCGCCGGCCAGATACAGTTCGCCGGTCGCGCCGGCCGGCACCGGCTGCCAGGCCGCGTCGAGCACGTGCAGCTGCAGGTTCGCGATCGGATGGCCGATCGGCACCGCGAATGCGTTGGCGTCGTCGGGGCCGCAGGTCCAGTGCGACACGTCGATCGCGGCTTCCGTCGGCCCGTACAGGTTCACGAGCGTCGCGTCCGGCACGAGCCGCGCGACCTTCGCGACGAGTTCCGGCGCGAGCGCCTCGCCGCTCGCGACGATCAGGCGCACGCTGTCGCATTGCGCGGCGGCCTGGAAATCGTCGAGATACGCGACGAATGCGGCCAGCATCGACGGCACGAAGTGCAGCACCGTCACGCCGTGCGCATGGATCGCGGCCGCGAGGCGGGCCGGATCGCGGTGGTCGCCGGGCGCGGCGATCGCAAGCTTCGCGCCGGTCGCGAGCGGCCACACGAATTCCCACACCGACACGTCGAAACCGAACGGCGTCTTGTGCAGCACGACGTCGTCGCGCGTGAGTCGGTACGCGTGCTGCATCCACGCGATCCGGTTCGCGAGCGCGCCGTGCGAGTTGCCGGCGCCCTTCGGCTTGCCGGTCGAGCCGGACGTGTAGATCAGGTATGCGAGCTGGGCGGCGTCGATGTCGGTCGCGATCTCGGCGGCATCGCCCGCTTCGCCGTACTCGCCGCCATCGTTCGCTTCATCGGCGAGCAGATCGGCGACCGTCAGCAACTGCGTCGTCGCGTCGTCGCCGAGCGCAGCCTCGACTCGCGCGCTCAGATGGGCTTGCGTGATCGCGACCGCGGGCCGCGCGTCGCGCAGCAGGTACGCGATGCGCTCGGCCGGATAGTCGGGGTCGACCGGCAGGTACGCGGCGCCGGCCTTCAGCACGCCGACGAGCGCCGTCACCATGTCGAACGAACGCTCGACGCACAGCGCGACCGGCGTGTCGGGCTGCACGCCGCGCCGGCGCAAGGCGGCGGCGACGCGCGTCGTGTTCCGGTCGAGTTCGCGATAGGTCGCGCGTTGCACGTGGCCCTGGGCATCCGCGTATTCGAGTGCGATCGCATCGGGCGTGGCGCGTGCGGCGTCCGCGAATTGAAGATGCAGCGGTTGCCGTTGCGCGTCCGGCCAGCTCCGTGCGGTGTCCTGCGCGCGGGCCAGCGCGTCGCGCGTCGCGTCGTCGGCGATCGACAGCGTGCCGAGCAGCGCGTCGGGCGTGCGGGCCAGCGCATCGAGCGCGCACGCGAACGCGCGGTGCCAGGTCTCGACCTGGTGCGCATCGACGCGCGCGGTGTCGTAGCCGTAGTCGATCGTCAGCTCGGCGCCGCTTTCGATCACGAGCGTCAGCGCGAAATCGGTCGACTCGATGCTGCGCACGCCGCTCAGCGCGAGCGCACGCGGATCGGCATCGCGCGCCGTGTCGTCGACCGGGTAGTTCTCGAACACGACCAGCGTGTCGAACAGTGCGCCGCCGGCGCCGCGCGCCCAGCGCTGGATGTCGGCGAGCGGCGTATGCGCATGCTCGGCGGCCGCCGCGTTCTCGCGCTGCAATCCTTGCAGCCAGTCGGCCGCGCGTTGTTGCGGCGCGGGCGCCGTGATCACCGGCAGCGTGTTGATGAAAAGGCCGAGCACCGTATCGACGTCCGCGAGCGCTTCGGGACGGCCCGCGACGGTCGCGCCGAACGCGACGGCCGGCTGATGCGTCATGCGCTGCAGCGCGAGCGCCCACGCGCCCTGCACCAGCGTGTTCACGGTCAGCTTCAGCGCGCGCGCCGTGTGCGCGATACGCGTCGTCGCGGCCGCGTCGATCGTCGCGCGCCACGTGACCATCTCGGCGTCCGCGCGGTCGGCCACACGCTCGGCGATCAGCGTCGGCGCGTCGAGGCGCGCGAGCCGCCCGGTCCAGAAACGCTCATCGGCGTTGCGGTCGCGCGTGCCGAGCCACGCGATGAAGTCGCGATAGCGCAGCGCCGGGCGGCTCGCGAACGGCGACACCGCATCGGGGTCGCGATAGTCGCGCAGCACGTCCGCGAGCAGGCGCGCGGTGCTCCAGCCGTCGAGCAGCACGTGGTGGCGCGTCCACACGACGCGCCACGCGTCGTCCGTTACGCGGATCAGCGTGAGCCGCATCAGCGGCGGCTCGCGCCAGTCGAAGCCGCGTGCGCGATCGGCCGCGAGCCACGCGTCGAAGTCGGCGTCGAGCGTGTCGCCGCGCGCACGCCAGTCGAGTTGCTCGACCGGCATCCGCGCATGGCGATGCACGCATTGCAGCGGTGCGGCCTCGTCGGGCATCACGCTGGTGCGCAGGATGTCGTGACGTGCGACCGATGCGGCGAACGCGGCCGCGAGCCGGTCGGCATCGAGCGCCGTCGCGGTCGCGACGAGCTGGTTCACGTAGCTCGCATGACCGGGCGCGAACAGCGCATGGAACAGGATCCCCTGCTGCATCGGCGACAGCGGATACACGTCGTCGATCGTGCGCCAGTCGAGCGGCGCGCGCTCGATCGCGGCCTGCGTGAGGCCGGCAGCCTGCGCGAGCGGGAAGTCGCCCGGCGTCGCTCCGCCGCCGCGATGCGCGACACGCGATGCGCATGCGTCGGCGAGTTCGCGCAGTGCGGCCGCAAAGCGTTCCGCGAGCGCATCGATCGTCGCGCGCTCGAACTGCGGCGCGCCGTATACCCAGTGAACCTTCAGCGTGCGTGCGCCGTCGCGGTCGGTATCGAGGTACGCATGGATCGCGAGCGTGTTGCCGAGCGGCCCTTGCGGGTCGCGCTCGATGCCGGTGCCGCCGAAGCGCGGCACGAGCGTCGCGTCGCGCGGTGCGTCGAACTGGCCGAGATAGTTGAACGTGACGCGCGGACGCGGCACGGCGGCCAGCGCCGCACGCGTCGCCGCGTCGCCGTAATGCGCGAGCACGCCGAAGCCGAGCCCCTTGTGCGGCACCGCGCGTAGCGTGTCCTTGACCGCGCACAGCGTGTCGCGCGCGGTGGCTTCGACCGGCAGCGTGACCGGATAGTGGCTCGTCAGCCAGCCGATCGTGCGGCTCGCGTCCGCATCGTCGAACAGCGCCTCGCGGCCATGCCCTTCGAGTTCGACGCGGCACGACGCGGCGCCGTCGGCACCGGCCAGCGCCAGCGCGAGCGCCGCGCCCAGCAGTTCGATCGTCTGCGTGCGATACGCGGCGTGCGCGTCGGTCAGCGCGGCGCGGGTCAATGCCGCGTCGATGGTCTGCACGACGACCGCCGCGTCGGCGTTCGTCGCCGGTGCGTCGGGATGATCGGGCACGAGGTCGTCGCCCTGTGCCATGCCGGCCCAGTAAGCCGCTTCAGCGGCGAACGGCGATGCCGGCTCCGTCGCGGCACGCGCGAGGCGCGCGGCCCACGCATCCGCGCGCAGGCCCGGCTGCGAGAGGCGAACGGGCGTGCGCTCGCATGCGGCGCGATACGCGGCGTCGAGGTCGTCGAGCAGGATGCGCCACGACACGCCGTCGACGATCGCGTGGTGAATCGCCAGATACAGCCGCGCCGCGCCGTCCGGCAGACGCGCCGCGCATGCGCACGCGAGCGGCCCGCGGCCGAGGTCGAGGCGACGCTGCAACGCGTCGAAGCGCGCCAGTGCGTCGGCTTCGTCGCGCGCGGCGACTTCGACGAACGGCAGCGCGTCGTAGGGTTTCGGCGCATCGCTCGCGCGCCACTTGCCGTCCGCGCCACGCGCGAAGCGCTGGCGGAATGCGTCGTGATGGGTGAGCAACGCGTCGAATGCACGCGCGAATGCGTCGGCGTCGAACGGACCGCGCACGTCGAACGCGACGGACTGGTTCCAGTGGCCCGGATGCGGCACGTCGAGCGCGAAGAAGCGCTGCTGTGCAGGCGTCAGGACCGCTGCGGAAGCGGTTGCGGACCGAGCCGGCGCGGTCGATGTCGTTGCGGCGGCAACGTCCTCGATCTTCGCGATGCGCGCGAGTTCGGCGACCGTCGGGCCGTCGAACAGCTGCTTCGGCGTGAAGCGCACGCCGCGCTTGCGGGCGCGTGCGATCACCTGCAGCACGAGGATCGAATCGCCGCCGAGCTCGAAGAAATTGTCGTCGCGGCCGACGTGCGGCGCCTTCAGCACCGCTTGCCAGACTTCGGCGAGCGCCGTTTCGACCGGCCCCTGCGGCGCATCGCCGGCGGCCACCGCCACCGGCGATGTGGCCAGTTCGCGCAGCGCCGCGCGATCGAGCTTGCCGTTCGCGGTCACCGGCAGGCGTGCGAGCACGACGAACTGCGCGGGCACCATGTAGTCGGGCAACGCCGCGCCGAGCGCCGCGCGCACGGCCGCTTCGTCGAATGCCGCGCCGTCGCGCATCACGACGAACGTGGCGAGCCGCAGGCGGGCGTCGTGCTCACCTCGCCCGGCTCGACGCGATAGCCGCGAATCTTCACCTGGTCGTCGATGCGGCCGAGGAACGCGAGACGGCCGTCCGCGCGCAGGCGTACGCGATCGCCGGTTCGATACAGGCGCGCACCGGCCGCGAACGGATCGGGCACGAAGCGCTCGGCGGTCTGCGCGGGCCGGTTCAGGTAGCCGCGCGCCACGCCCGGCCCGCCCAGATACAGTTCGCCCGCCGCGCCGGCCGGCACGCACGCGCCGAACGCGTCGAGCACGAGCGCGCGCGCATTCGGCAGCGGGCCGCCGAGCGGCACGCCGCTCGCGGGATCGCGCGCATCGGCGGCGATCGACGCGGTGTCGCACGCGATCGCGCCGACGGTCGCCTCGGTCGGCCCGTAATGGTTGATCACGCGGCAGGCCGGCGCGAGCGCGGCGATTCGCGCGACGAGCGCCCACGTCAGCGTTTCGCCGCCGGTCACGAGCGCATGGCGCGGCAGCACGTCGGCCGGCACGCGCGCGTCGAGCAGCGCCTGCAGGTGGCTCGGCACGATCTTCAGCACGCCGACGTCGCGGCGGCGCATCTCGTCGGCGAACAGGTCCGGATCGAACGCGCACGCGGCCGGCAGCAGGTGCAGCGTGCGGCCCGCGCACAGCGCGCCGAACAACGTCGTGTGGCCGAGGTCGGCGGCGACGGTCGACACCATCGCGAACGACGCGTCCGGTGCGAACGCGAGTTCGTCGAGCATCCCCTGCACGTAGTCGGCCAGTGCGCCGTGCGACACGACGACGCCCTTCGGCGTGCCGGTCGAACCCGACGTATAGATCAGGTACGCGCCCTGTTCCGGATGCGGCGCGACGCGGATGCCGGCCGCATGCGCGAGCGTCGCGTCCTGCGCGAGCGTGTCGACGTCGAGCGGCTGTGCGGCGCTGCCGGCCGGCCACGCGGCCCCGTCCGGCTGCTGCGCGACGAGCGCCCAGCGCGCGCCGCAATCGGCGGCCGCGGCCACGAGGCGCGCGGCCGGCTGGGCCGGGTCGAGCAGCACGGCCAGCGCGCCGGCCTTCAGTGCGCCGAGCAGGCCGACGACGAAGCGGGCCGAGCGCTCGATGCAGACGATGGCCGGTGCTTCGGCCGTCGCGCCGCGCAGTTTCAGCGCATGTGCGATACGGTTCGATGCATCGTCGAGTTCGGCGAACGTCAGCGACGCCGACGCATCGGCGAGTGCGACGCGATGCGGATACGCGGCGGCCTGCCGCGCGAAAGCGGCGACGATGTCGGCGTGTTCGATCCGCAACGCACGGCCGTCGCGCGGCTGGCGCGATGCCGGCGACGCATCGCACGGCAGCGCGGTCGTCGCGCGGTGCGGTTCATGTGCGGCGGAGGCGACGAGCGCCGCATAGCTGTCGAGCCATGCGCGCGCGGTGTCGGCAGCGATGCAGTCGGTCGCATAGGCGGCGACCAGTTCGATCCCGTGCGCGTCGTCGGTGAAATCAAGCGCGAAGTCGAAGCGCGCGGCGAGATCGGGCCCCGGCGTCGCAACGGCGGTCGCGCCCGGCAGCACGCTGTCGTGCCGCGCATCGAACTGCTGCGCGAATTTCACGCGCAGCCATTCGTCGCCGCGCCGGACGGGCGGTTTCACCGCATCGACGACGCGCTCGAACGGCACGTCCTGGTGCGCGACCGCGTCGAGTGCCGCCGTGCGCGCCGCGTCGACCAGCGCGCGGAACGGCAGCGTCGGCGCCACCCGCACGCGCAGCGCGACCGTGTTCAGGAACAGGCCGAGCAGCGCGCGGGTTTCCGGCCGCTGCCGATGCGCGACCGGCACCGCGACGACCACGTCGGTCTCGCCGGTCAGGCGCGACAGCCATGCGTCGAGCGCGGCCAGCAGTACCGTGAAGACCGTGGCCTGCGCGTCGCGCGCGAGACGCCGGACGTCCGCCGCAACCGTGTCGGGCAGGCGAACCGACACGCGTGCGCCCTGCAGCGTGCGCGTCGCACCCGGCTTCCGATCGACCGGCAGCGCGAGCGGGCCCGGCACGTCGCGCAAGGCGTCGCGCCAGTAATCGAGCTGACGCTCGCCTTCGCCGCCGGCGAGCATGTCGCGCTGCCAGTCCGCATAGTCGGCGTACTGGATCGGCAGTGGCGGCAACGCCGGTTCGCGCCCTTCCGCATACGCACGGTACGCGGCCGACAATTCGTCGAATGCGCAGCGCGAGCTCCAGCCGTCGGTGATCGCGTGGTGCGCGGTCAGCAGCAGCCGGTGGCGATCGTCGGCGAGCACGACGAGCGTCGCGCGCAGCAGCGGCCCGTTCGACAGATCGAACGGTGCGCCCGCGTCGCGCTCGGCGATACGCGCGGCTTGCGCGTCGCGAGCGGCCGGCGGCTGGTCGCGCAAGTCGAGCGTCGCGATCGTAACCGGCAGACGGGCATGGATGCGCTGCATCACGATGCCGTCGTCGTTGTCGACGAGCGTCGTGCGCCACGCGTCGTGCCGCCCGATCACGTGATCGAGCGCACGCTGCAGCGCAGCGCGATCGAGCGCGCCGTCGATCGTCCAGTGCGCGGCGATGTGATACGCGGCGCTCGCGTCACGCGTTTGCGCGAGCACCCAGAAGCGTTGCTGTGCGAGCGATGCGGCACGATCGACATGCGGGGCACCCGATGCGGCGGCTTCGGCCGGTGCACGGCGTGCGGCAATCGCGGCCAGCGGCGCGCCCGTTTCGCGCTCCGCGCGATCGACGCGCGCGGCCAGCTCGGCCAGTGCCGGATCGGCGAACAGCGTGTCGAGCCGCAGGTTCACGCGCAACGCGGCGCGGATCGCGGCCTGCAGTTGCATCGCGGCGAGCGAATCGGCGCCCAGCGCGAAGAAGCGGTCGTCGCGCGACGGCGTCGCGTCGAGGCCGAGCAGCGTCTGCCAGAAGCCGGCGATCTGCGCTTCGGTCGGCGTGCACGGCGCGGCGCCGGCGGGAGCTTCGGCGTCGCGCGCGGCGGCGCTGCGCTCGCGCAGCGCGGCACGGTCGAGCTTGCCGTTCAGCGTGTACGGCAGCGCAGCGCAGCGCACGAAGCGGTGCGGCTGCCACGCGGCAGGCAATTGCGCGCCCACGTGCGCCTTCAGCTCCGCATCGTCGGCGGCCGCGCGCAGCGCGACGCACGCGATCAGCCGCGTCGGCCCGTTGCCGGTTTCGGCGATCACGGCCGCGTCGGCCACTGCCGGATGCGTGCGCAGGCACGCGGCGATTTCCGCGGGCTCCACACGCACGCCGCGCACCTGGACCTGATCGTCGAGGCGGCCGAGATAATCGAACGCACCGTCGGCGCGCAGGCGTGCAAGATCGCCGGTGCGATAGACGCGGGCACCGGGCTCGCCGTGCGCATCGGGAATGAAGCGTTCGGCCGTCAGCGCCGGGCGGCCGTGATAGCCGCGCGCGAGACACACGCCGCCGAGCAGCAGCTCGCCGCCCTCGCCCGCTTCATTCGGCTCGCCGGCCGCGTCGCCGTCGATGCGCGCGACACGCGGGCCGATCGCGCGACCGATCGGCAGCGACGCATACGCATCGTCCGCTGCCAGCGCGGGCATTTCACCCGGCTCGACCGGCCACAGCATCGGCGAGATCACGGCCTCGGTCGGCCCGTAGCCGTTGATCAGGCGTACCGACGGGAACGTGCGGCGCACGAATTCGAATGCCTGTTGCGGCAGCGCTTCGCCGCCGAACGCGAGCACGCGCAAGGCCGGCGGCACGCCGTCGCGCGCGGCGACGGCGGCGAATTCGCGCAGGTAGGCCGGCGGAAATGCGGCAACGCTGACCGCTTCGCGCACCATCAGCGCATGCGCGGCGTCCGGCGCGAACGGTTGCGGCGGCGCGATCGTCACGCTCGCGCCAACCGCGAGCGGCGCGAGCCAGCACTCGTGCGCGGCATCGAAATTGACCGACGCGAAATGCAGCAGGCGGTCGCCGCCCGCGATCGGCAGCGCGGCCGCGAGCGCATCGCAATGCGCGGCGAGCGGCCCGTGCTCGACGATCACCGCCTTCGGCGTGCCGGTCGAGCCCGACGTATAGATCATGTAGGCGGCCGAGCGCGGATGTACCGGCGCGTCTTCGTCGTCGACGCAGGCAGCGGCCTCCGCGGAGCTTGCGTCGAACGCGTGATCGAACGACGCGCCGAGCGCCGCGCGGCCGGCCGCATCGACGACGCCGTGCCGCAGTTGCGCATCGCGGACGATCCAGTCGAGGCGCGCGGCCGGATGACGCGGATCGAGCGGCACGAATACGCCGCCCGCCTTCAGCACGGCGAGCAGCGCGACGAACAGCTCGCACGAGCGCTCGACACAGACGCCCACCCGCACTTCCGCGCCGACACCGGCCGCGCGCAGTTGGCGGGCAAGGTGCGACGCACGCGCGTCGAGCGCGCCGCGCGACAGGCGCAGGTCGTTCTGGAAAGGCGCGGCGAGCGCGGGCGCGTCGGGCGCGCTGCGCGCCAGTTCGCGGATTCGGTGATGCAACGCAGTCGGGAAACTCGTCATGTGCGTGAAGTCCTTCGGTCCGGCCGCTTCGGCCAAGTCTCGGGGCCGCATGGGGCGGCTTCACTGGTGTGACGAACGGCGCGGCCGATTTTTTACCGTTTTGCGCGCAAAGCCGGCACGGATGCATTTTTTGAAGGCAGGGCTAAATATTTGCGCGGCCCGTTCGTCTATCAGGGAGGAAAGTCGCAACCGGGCCCGCCCCGCGCGCCGCTTTCGCATCAGTCTTGCCGTTTCCGCAGGGTTTGCCTGCCCTTCATTTATCGACGTTGCCGATGACCGCTGCCCACGAGCCTTCTTCCCCGCCGTCCCTCGACGCCTCCCCCGGCCGCCCTGCGGCCCGCCTGATCCTCGCGTTGCTGCGCGAAAGCCGCGCGTCGCTCGCGCTGGCGCTCGTCGCCTGCGTGCTCAACGGCGTCGCGAGCGTGCTGCTCGTCGCGACGCTGAACCGCGCGCTCGCGACGCCCGGCGCGGCCGACGCGGCGCTCGCGTGGCGCTTCGCGCTGTGCGCGGTGATTGCGCTCGTCACGCGGATCGTGTCGGGCACGCTGTTCGCCCGGCTGTCGCAGGACACGATGGCGCGGCTGCGCATGCATCTCGCGCGGCGCGTCGGCGCGGCCGAGCTGCGCGACATCGAGCGGATCGGCGCGGCGCCCGTGCAGTCGGTGCTGACCGACGACGCGACCAACGTGTCGATGCTGTTCTTCGCGCTGCCGAACCTGGTGATGCACGGCTCGATCGTGTTCGGCTGCCTCGGCTATCTCGCGTGGCTGTCGTGGCCCGTGTGCGTGCTCGCGCTGACCGCGATCGTCGCCGGCTCGCTCGGCTATCACACCGGCGATCGCCGCGCGATCGCGTCGCTGGAGGCGGCCGGCCACGCGCAGGACCGCCTGTTCGGCTATCTCGGCTCGCTGTTCTCCGGCGCGAAGGAACTGAAGCTGCACGACGCGCGCGCGCGCCAGTTCGTCGACGGCCAGCTCGGCGCCGCGATCGGCGAGGTGCGCGACCACCGCCGCCGCGCGTTCAGCGCGTATGCGATCGGCGTCGGCTGGATCATCTTCCTGTTCTACGTGTTCCTCGGCGCGGCCGCGTTCTGGCCGCAGCTGGGCGTGCATGCCGATGCGGGCACGGCGGCCGGCTACGTCGTCGTGTTCCTGTTCATGCTGGTGCCGCTCGACGGTCTGCTGAACAACCTGCCGACCGTCAACGCGGCGCGCGTGTCGCTCGGGCGCATCGAAGGCGTGATGGCCGAATTCGGCGCGCTGCGGACGGTGCCGCCTGCGAGCGACGCACCCGACGTGCCGCCGGCAGGCGCCGTCACGCTGCGCGGCGTCACGCACGCGTATTTCCACGAGCGCGACGAACGGATGTTCCGCATCGGGCCGATCGACCTGACGATCCGGCCGGGCGAGCTCGTATTCATCGTCGGCGGCAACGGCAGCGGCAAGACGACGCTCGCGAAGGTGCTGACGGGGCTCTACGAGCCGGAGGAAGGCACGATCGAGGTCGACGGCCGCCCGATCGGCTGGCGCGAGCGCGCTGCGTACCGGCAGCGTTTCAGCGCGGTGTTCAACGACTTCCACCTGTTCGATGCGCTGCTCGGCATCGTCGATCCCGACGATCCGGCGCGGGCGCAGGCCGATGCGCGCGCGAACGCGCTGGTCGCGAAGCTCGCGCTCGATCACAAGGTGAAGGTCGTCGACGGCGCGTTCTCGAACCGCGCGCTGTCGACCGGGCAACGCAAGCGGCTCGCGCTCGTCGTCGCGTACCTGGAGGACCGGCCGTTCTACCTGTTCGACGAATGGGCGGCCGACCAGGATCCGTCGTTCAAGGCGGTGTTCTACGAACAGTTGCTGCCCGAGCTGCGCGCGCGCGGCAAGGCCGTGATCGTGATCACGCACGACGACCGCTATTTCGGTCTCGCCGATCGCCTGCTGAAGCTCGACAACGGGCAGATCGTCAGCGATACGACGCCCGCGCGGTCACGCGCACGCGATGATGCGGATGTGCTGAGCGCGTAAGTATCGTCAAACACCTGCCGCCTGCGCGCAGCGGATGCTGCACGCAGGCGGTTTCAGGTTGGAAGAATGGTGAGCGTCGGGAAGTACCGGAAGAACCTGAGATATATCGTTCGGTGTGCGTAGTTGTTTGCGACGCCGACGGAATGCAGCGGAACAGGCATTCGCGCAACACGCGCGAGACAATGCAATTCGCGACCACGCCGCCCCACCCGCGCACGACCCGCCGCGCGTTCAGCGCACGGCCGGCAGCTTCAGCATCGTATCGGTCATCACGTCGGCCAGCTTCAGCGCCGACATCGGGCCGCCGAATCCCCAGATGTTCCGCTCGACGAGCGCGATCCTGCGCTCGCGCAGCGCGGGCACGAAACGCCACACCGGCGAATCGAGTTTCGACGACAGCGGCACGTCCATCCCCGTCGCGGTGACGAACAGCACGGCGAGATCGCGTTGCCGGAGCAGATCGGCGGACGTCACGTAGAGCGTGCCTTCCCGCGTCGGCTTCTTCGGCCACGGGTCGAGCCCGAGCGCGCGCGCGAGGCCGGCCGACGTGCTGTTGCCCGTATAGGCCCAGTAGCGGTCGGGCAGCCCGAGATCCTGCAGCAGTGCGATGTGTTCGCCGCCGCGGCCCGCGGCCGCGAGCCGCGCCGCATTGCGCGCGATCCCTGCGTCGAGTTGCGCTTCGACCGCCTGTGCGCGCGCCTCGCGCCCGGTCACGCGACCGATCGTCCGGAAGATCTGCCGCATCCAGTCGAACTGCGTGACGGGCACGCCGTCTTCCGACACGTTCGGGCTGAACTGGAACAGGATCGTCGGCGCGATCCGGTCGAGCGCGGCGAAGATCGGCGCATGCCGGAAGCCGACGCCGATGATCAGGTCGGGCTTCACCGCGGCAATCGCCTCGAGCCCTGGCTCCTGCCGCGAACCGATGTCGGCCACGTGCGCGAGCCGGTCGCTCTGGTAGCCGAGCCAGCCCGGATAAAACGCGGTATCGGCCATGCCGACCGGCACGAGGTCGAGCGCGATCACGCTTTCCGCGAACATGAAGTCGAGCGCGACCACGCGCTGCGGCCGCACGGGCATCGTCGCGCTCGCCTGCGACACGACGGGGTTGGCCGCGAGCGAGCGGCCCGGTTGCGACGGCATGCCGCCCTGCCCGGCGCGCGCGCCGTCCGCGATCGCGGCGGCCGGCGCACCGCAGCACGCGGCGCCGAGCGCGGCCAGTGCCGCGAGCGCATGGCGGCGGCCGGCATGCGGTACCGGCATCACCGGATCGCATCCTGCCCGGCCAGCGCCGCGTCGTCCATCGTCAATAGCAGCGGGCAGCTTCCACACAGTTGCGTTTCTCCAGGAATTTCATAGCGCAGGCAGCACACGCGGCGCGCGCGAAACGGCGTCGGCAGCAGCGGCGAGCGCGGCACGGCGTCGCGCACCGGCATGCGCAGCGGATTCGGCTCCCCGGCGACGCACGACGCGCCGAACAGCCAGTCGGCATCGCGAACGGGATCGGCCGCGCACGGCAGCGCGCGGTACGTGTCGAGCAGATAGTCGAGCAGGTTGCCCGCGTTGCTCCACAGCACGCGCGGCGTGACGCGGCCCATCGCCGCGAGCAGGTCGATCACCGCGCCGAGATGCGCGACGAGCCCCGCATAGCGCGGCGCAGGTTCGTCGCACGGCGCGCCGAGCGCGTCAGGCGAGACATACAGCGCGGCCGGCATCCCGTCGTCGAGCGCGACGAAGGTGCGCTCCGGCGCCATGTCGAGCGGCCGGCCGAGCGTCAGCGCGGCGACCACGCCGGCGGGCGCCGCGCGGCCGAAGTAGTACTTGCTCCATTGCGACACCAGCGCGCGCGCATGCAGCGCCGGATCGCCGCCGTAGTGGCGGACCATCGCGTCGAGCACCGTATCGCGATGCTCGGGCAGCGCGCTGACCGGCACGACGATCCGGCCCGGCGCGTGCGTGTCGTCGGGCATCCCGAGCCACACGGCGTCGAGATGCGCGGCGAACGGTTCGGGCGCGAACGCCGAGAATCGCGTGGCGCGTGCGCCGTCGAGCGCCGGCGTCATCGCCCCGCGCGCCGGGCGCGGCGCCCCTCGAGGATCAGCAACCCGAGCAGGTAAGGCGCGCCGATCAGCGCGGTCAGCACGCCGGCCGGCACTTCGCGCGGCGCGACGACCGTGCGGGCGGCCAGATCGGCGAGGCCGAGAATCAGCGCGCCGCATGCGGCCGCGAGCCACAGCCGCGTGCGATGCCGGCGCGCGCCGAGCATCGTCGCGACGTGCGGCGCCATCAGCCCGATGAAGCCGACCGGACCGACCGCCGCGACGGCCGCGCAGGCGGCGAGCGTCGCGATCGTCAGCGCGAGCGGCCGCAGCGCGGCGACCGGCAGGCCGAGCGCGGCCGCCTGGTCGTCGCCGAGCGCGAGCATGTCGAGCGGCCGCGCGAGCCATGCGAATACCGGCAGCGCCAGCACGCACCACGGCAGCAGCATCGACACCTCGCCCCAGCTGCGGCCGTAGGTGCCGCCGACGAGCCAGACGACGAAGCGCGCGGGCTGCACGCTTTGCTGCGTGATCAGCCATTGCGCGAGCGTGGTCCACAGCGCGCCGATCACGATGCCGGTCAGCGCGACCGCGAGCGGTGCGTAACGATGCCGGTGATTCAGCACGAGCGTGATCGCGAGCGACGCCGCACCGCCGCTCAACGCGGCCGCCGCGAGCGTCACGTGCCCCATCAGCGGCCACGTCGACAACGCGAACAGCGTGACGAGCCCCGCGCCCTGCGTGACGCCGAGAACTTCGGGGCCGGCGAGCGGGTTGCGCACGACGCTCTGCATCGCGACCCCGCTCACCGCCAGCAGCGCACCCGCCAGGAGCGCACACAGCAGCCGCGGCATGCGCAGGTCGATCAGCATCCGTGCGACGGCATCGTGACCCGACAGCGCGGCCGACCAGCGTGCCGGCGACAGCCATTCGGGGCCGGCCGACACGCCGACGAACACGACGAGCGCGCCGGCCACGACGAACAGCGCGGTGCGCAGCGGCCAGCCGAGCCGTTCGAGCCAGCCGACCATGCGCGTCGCCCCGCCGCCGGCCGCGCGTTCGGCTTGTGCGTGCAGCACGCCCGACCACGCGGCGCCGCGCCGGATCATCGCGAGCATCAGCGGCGTGCCGACGAGCGCGATCGCGACGCCGGTCGACAGCGTCGCGTCGAGGCCCGACGCGAGCACCGCACTGTCGGTGACGAGCACGAGCGCACCGCCCGCGAGCGCCGACAGCGGCACCAGCACGCCGAGCCGCGCCGCGCGTGCGCCGCGCACCTGGCGCAGCAGGTTCGGCGCGACCAGCCCGACATACGACAGCGGGCCCGCGATGCTGACGGCCACGCTGGTGAACGCGACGGCGACGATCGTCGCCGCGAGCCGCGTCGCGTCGACACGCACGCCGGCCGCGGCCGCCGCCTCGTCACCGAGCGCGAGCGGATTCAGCGGCCGGATCACGAACGGCAGCGCCAGCAGCGGCACGACGAGCCAGCGTGCGGCGAGCGCGAGCCCGGTCGCGCCCGGCTGATAGAGACTGCCGTTGGTCCACAGCGCGGCGCCCGCGATGTTCTGCTCGAAGAACGCGAGCACGAGCGTCGACAGCGCCGCGAACAGCAGCATGCAGACGCTGCCCGCGAGCACGAGCCGCAGCGGCGTCGCGCGCCAGCCGCCGGCCGCGACGATCGCGCACGCGGCGGCGACCAGCCCGCAGACGAACAGCAGCGGCACCGATGCGACCCCGGCGAGCGCCGGCACCAGCATCGCCGCGAGCAGGCCGAGCTGGGCGCCGCCCGTCACGCCGAGCAGGTCGGGGGACGCGAGCGGGTTGCGCGTGAGCGACTGGAACAGCGCGCCCGCGATGCCGAGGCAGCCGCCCGCCACGAGCGCGGCCGCGACGCGCGGCAGGTTGAGATCGAACAGGAACACGCCCGCGAGCGCGGCCGCGTCGCTGCCCGGCACGGCGTTCCACCACACGCGCAGGTCGGGTGCGACGCGCAGCACCGCCAGCACCGCGATCAGCGCGACGAGGCCGAGCGCGAGCGCGCCGGCGCGGCGGCCGGCTGCCGCACCGTGGGCGCCCTGCCCGCTCGCGGCGAGCCGTTTGCGCATCGCGAACGTCGTCATACGGCGATATCCCGCTGGACTGTGCGATCGAACGCGTCCGTCGCGCCGGATGCCGGCGGTCCGTAGGCCGGCACGCACATCGGCGCGCCCGTCTGCGGATGCGCGAGCTTCAGCATGTCGACGCCGAACGCCGCGCGCAGCCGCGCCGGCTCCAGCATCGCGTCGGGCGAGCCCTGCGCGACGAGGCGGCCGGCACGCATCAGCACGATGTCGTCGCTGTACGCCGCTGCCTGGTTCAGGTCGTGCAGGACCCACACGATCGTCAGCCCGCGCGCGCGGTTCAGCGCGCGCAGCGCGTCGAGGATGTCGAGCTGGTGATGGATGTCGAGATAGGTCGTCGGCTCGTCGAGCAGGACGATCGGCGCCTGCTGCGCGAGCGCCATCGCGATCCACGCGCGCTGCCGCTCGCCGCCCGACAGCGCGCCGACGTCGCGCCCGGCGTCGCCGGCGAGACCGCTCGTGTCGAGCGCCTCGTCGATCGCCGCATGATCGGCGCGCGACAGCCCGCGCAGGAAGCCGCCGTACGCGTAGCGCCCGTACGCGACGAGCTCGCGCACCGTCAGGCCCGACGGAATCTGGTTGAACTGCGCGAGCATCGTGAGCTCGCGCGCGAGCGCGCGGCGGCGAAACGACGCGAGCGGCTTGCCGTTCACGTCGACCTGGCCCGCACGCGCGGGCTGCAGGCCCGCGAGCGTGCGCAGCAGCGTGCTCTTGCCGCAGCCGTTCGGGCCGCACAGCGCCGTGACGCGGCCGGCCGCGATCGACAGGTCCAGCCCGTCGATCACGACATGGTCGCGATAACCCACGCTCAGCCCGCGCGCGGCCAGCGCGGCGGTACTACGCGTCATCGGTCCTCCGTTCGGTCGCGCGCGGGACCGTGTAACTCTGCGCCATCGCGACGACCACCTTGCGCGGCCCCTCGAACGGGTCCCGTGCGTGCGCGGTCAGCATGTTGTCGAGCATCAGCACGTCGCCCGTCCGCCACGGGAACACGATGCGCTGGCGGTCGAGCACGCCGCGGATCTCCGCGAGCGCGTCGGCCTCGAGCGGCTCGCCGTCGCCGTAGTACACGTTGCGCGGCACGTTCTCGAGCCCGACCGCGTCGACGAGCGCTTCCTGCATGTCGTCGTCGAGCGCGGACAGGTGAAACAGGTTCGCCTGGTTGAACCACACACGGTCGCCCGTGCGCGGATGGCGCGCGACGGCCTGGCAGCGTTCGCGCGTGCGCAGCAGCAGTTCGCCGTCGTCGTCGGTGCGCCATGCGCATTCGATCCCGCGCGCCGCGCACATCCGCTCGACCTCGGCCGGCACGTCGGTGCCGAACGATTGCTGCCACGGCAGGTCGAGCCCCTGGCCGAAATTGCGCACGTACAGCAGCTCGCGCTGCTCGAAGCGCGCGATGAGCGCCGGATCGAGCGCGCGATAGACGGCGCGGCTGTCCGCGATCGGCGTCGCCCCGCCCTTCGGCGCCGCGAGCGCGCAATGAAACCAGATCCGCAGCGGCCACTCGCGCGTATACGACTGTTCGTTGTGCAGCGGAATCGCGCGGTGCGGCGGGTATTCGGTCGACGTGTAGACAGCGCCCTCGACCTGGCTGCGCGGCGTCGACGCGTATTCATAGCCGATCAGCGGATCGCCGAACGATGCCGCGAACTGCTGGAACGCATCGATCGACGGCACGTGAAAGCCCGTGAACAGCACACCGCCCGCCCGTTCGAGCGTGTCGGCCGCGATCGCATGCGCGAGCGGCGCGATCTCGTCGATCGAAATGCCGTCGGCGCTGCGCGGCGACACGACGGTGGGCAGCCCCGGCTCGATACGCAGGTCGTCGAGCGTCGGCAACGAAAGCAGGGTCATGCAACGTCCTCTTCAGGTGACGCGCCGGATCGCGGCGCGGCGGGTCACGACGTGCGCGTCGCGCGCTCGCCGTCCATCGCGCGGCGCAGGCTCGCGGGGCGCATGTCGGTCCAGACGGTCTCGATGTGCGCGAGGCAGTCGGCTTTCGGGCCGCGCACGCCGACCTCGCGCCAGCCGGCCGGCACGGGCCGGAACGTCGGCCAGATCGAATACTGTTCTTCGTCGTTGATGACGACCGTGTAGACGAGGTCGTCGGTGTCGGCGGAAGGCGTCGTGGCTTGCGTCATGATCGAAAAAACGGGAAGCGGTTGAAGGATGCGAAGCGGCAAGTGACCGGACCGTCGGATCGTTGGACCGTTGAATCGGCCGCTCCTGTCTTGAAGACGATTGGCCGGCGCGTTTTTTTACCGTCGCCGCGCGCGGCCGCCGAGAAACACCGGGCACGCGACGCCGCGATGGCATGCGTCGAGGCATTCCGCGCAGTGCCGCTCCGCGTCGCGCACCATGAAATGCACGAGGGTTTGCGACACGTTCAGCGCGCGCGCCGCGGTCTGCAGCGTCTCCTCGCGCAGCCGCACCATCTCGAACGCCGCGCGGCTGCGCGCCGGCAGGTCGTCGAGCGCGGCCCATACGCGACGCAGCGTGTCGCGCGTCAGCAGCGCGGCCTCGGGCGTCGGTTCCGGCGACGGCACGTCGAAGCCGTCGTCCTCTTCCGTGTGATAGACGTTCTCGAGGCTTTGCCGGCGGCACGCGTCGATCGACGCGTTGCGCACCATCCGCGTCACGTACGCGACCGGCTGGCGCACGGCGTCCTGGTTCGGGAATTCGACGAGCTTCACGAACACGTCGTGCACGACGTCCTCGGCCCGGCTCGCACAACCGACGAAGCCGCGCGCGACGTTGACGAGCATCGTGCGATGGGCAATCAGCACGTCGAGCAGCGCGCCCTGCGCACGCGGCTGCGCGCCGCGATGCGCCCGCGGTGCGGGACGTGACGGGAGGTCCGGACAACTGCCGAGGAACGGGTTCGCCGCTGCGGCTGCCGGCCGTTCGAGCACTTCCGCCATTGCCATCGATCTGCTCCGTCAGATTTCGAGATAGCGCAATTTAACGTAAACGCAAATCATTCTCAATTCGATTACGAAATGCCCCTTCAGATCGTCAGGATTTGTCTGATTAATTGACGGGATCCGTGTTTTTGTCGGACGGGATGGCTGCCGCGCAGCGGTGGCGTGGGGAAAGCTTTCCGCGGGAAGGAATTGGCATGGCACCGTAAACGGCCCGCGGCGCCAGGTGGGTGTGGCACGGCGTCGGGAGCGCCGCAAAGAAGCGCCGGCATGCCGGCGCTTCTTTCATGGCGCGCGCGACGCGTCCGGCCGCGCACGCAGCGCGCGTCAGTAGATGAACAGCCGGATCGTTGCGGTTGCATCGAACCGCCCGATCTTCGGCGGCCCGAACGACTTCAGCACCGCGTCCATCCGCACGCTTTGATTCATCACGTTCGACGGAAACTGCGCGAGCGTGAACTGCTGGTTGAACGGAATCGCGTTGCCCTTGCTGTCCTCGATGCCGATCCCGAAATTGCTGTCCTTCGCCGGCACCAGCAGGCCGTTCTGCAGCGGATAGCTCGTTTCGAAATAGCCGTCGACGCGCACCGCGACGTTGCACTTCTTGGACAACGACAACGAGAACGGCTTGCGCGGCACCGCGGGCAGGAAGCCGTTACCCACCGCCTGCACCTGTCCGAAGTTGACGATGCCCGGTTCGGGCGTCACGAGCACGTCGACGAAGCACGGCGTCGGCTTGAGGTTGCGCAGGCCGCTCAGGCGGTACTGGAAGCTCGTGCCGAATGCATTCAGCCCGAACTCGCCGTCGAACTGGAACACCGTGTAGATATCGCTCGGCGGCTGGACCCAGTTGCCCTTCTTGCGCACGACGACCTGGTAGTCGATGCTGATGCGGGTCTGCTCGCAACGCCTGTGATCGAAGTCTTCCCTGCTGCACGGCGGCACCGCATAGCCGGTAAACACCCCGCCGCCGCGATTGCTCGTCTTGTCGAAGTAGTCGACGCCCTTGTAGCGGATGCCGATCTCCAGCCCCCACGCGGCCGGGTTCGTGCGATTCGGATTCGCGTAGAAATAGATGTTGTCGACGACTTTCAGGCTGTCGGCATCGCCGAGGTCCTTGTAGCAATACCCCGACGTCGTGCGGACCGGCGACACCCAGATCACGTAGCCGTCCGGCGCGTCGGTCGGATACGACGCCACGCCGCCGATCGGCTCGGTCAGCGAGGTCGCGCCGCTGTTCGTCAGGCATCGCAGCGCCCACGCCGGCTGCGCCGCCGCGACCAGCAACGCAAGCACGAGCCAGCGCAGCCATGCTGCCGGCCATTGCCGTTCGCGCATCCCGCCGCTCATCGCTTCACGCTCTTGCACGCACCGGCGTCGCACGCGTATTCGACCGCCACCTGGCCGCCGTAATCGTCGATATGCGTGACGAACAGCGTCGACGGCGTCGCGGCCTTGAACGGCACGCCGGCCGTGCTCATCGGGCTCACCATCACCGGCTCGATCGGCACCGGCGTCTTCTGCGCGCCGGCCGTCACCTCCACCACCGTCACGTGGTACGGCGTCGGGTTGTCGAACACGAGCGTGTGCGCGGCCGGGTCCACCCGCAGCGTCATCGGCAGCGTCCAGTCCTCGTCGCGCGCGGGCTGCACGGCCTTCGGCCGGTAGAACAGCTTCATCTGCGTATGCAGCGCGATCTGCAGCGTGTTCGGTATATCGGACTTCGGCGGCACTTCGCGGATGTTCAGGTAGAACACCGATTCGCGATCGGCCGGCAGCGCGGCACCGGGCAGCTTCGCGATCCGCAGCACGTTGCGCTCGTTCGCCTCGATGCGCTGCAGCGGCGGCACGACCATCAGCGGCGACGCGATCTTGTTGCCCTTCGCGTCCTCGAGCCACGACTGCACGAGATACGGATACGTCGTGCTCTTGTTCGTGATCGTGACGATCGCGGCCTGTTCGCCTTCGTTGAAGATCACGCGGGTGCGGTCCGGGACGATCGCCGCGTGCGCGACACCGGCGAGCAGCGCGCTCGCCGCGCTCAGCATGCACGACGCGCGGCGCAGGAAGGAAAGGGAGAAAACGTGGTTCATCGCTGGATCCGTGAAATCATCGTTCGATCCGTGCGGCCGCTGCGTGCGACTCGCCGGATGCCTGGCACGTCACCGGAATCGGCGTGCCTTCGAGTTGAAGCTGGTTCGGCAGCACGTCCACCGTGCACAGCGTGCGTTCGCCCGCGCGCACCGCGAGCGCCGATTTCGGCTGAACCTGGGTCAGGAACGCCGCGCCGCCCTCGCCGACGATGCCGAGCTCCTTGCCGTTCGCCGCGTCCTGCACCGATGCGCCGAACGGCAGCGGCTTGCCGGCCGCGTCGGTCAGCGTCAGGTACAGGTTGCTGCCGCGCGCCGCCGAAAACCTGACGAAGCCGATCGCGCCGTCGGTCAGCACCATGCGCTGGATCGGGTTCGATACCTGCACCTCGAGCGGCAGCTTCTCGACGTTGACGGTCGCGTCGTACACGTTGTACGGCGAGATCCCGTCGAGCACCGCATAGCCGCGCGAGTCGGTGTGCGTGAGCGTGCCGGACAGCGGCACGTCGCGCACGCCGTCGGTCGAGACCAGGAGGCGCGTATCGCCCGCGTTGCCGTTCGCGTGTGCGGCGAGCCCGTACTGCGTCGCGACGAGCGAGCCGTCGACCTCGAGCGACGCGGCCGCATACGCGTTCGCGACCGTCGACGCCTGTGCGGTCAACTGGACCGTCGACGTGCGCTGGCGGAAACTCGCGTTCGCCGATGCGCGGCCGTCGGTCGCGCCCGCGTTGACCTGGTAGGTGCGGCCGTCCGGATCGTCGTAGATGTAGCCTGCGTTCGCGCTCGTGCTGCCGTTGCCCGTCGTCAGGTTCGACGTGACCGTGTGACGACCGCCGATCGGCAGCGTCGCGGTCACCGAGAACTGGTTGCCGCTCGTGCCCGCGCTTTGCGTACGGAACGCCGACAGGCTGACGTTCAGGTTGCGCAGCGCACCGATCGAGAACGCACGCGTCAACGTGAGGCCGATGCGCTGCTCGGACGAGCGCGCCCAGTAAGTCGTCTGGTCGTACGAAAAATAGGTCGACGTGTCGCCGAAGCGCTTCGACAGCGTCGCCGAATAGCGCTGCTTGCTGTTGGCGAGGCCGTATGCGGTCGGGTCGCCCGAGAACTGCGCGAAGTTCGTGTATTCGCGCTCGGAAAAGCGGTAGCCGAAAAAGCGCACGTCGGCATCGAGCGTGTCGAAATGCTTCGAATAGTTGATCCGGTACGAGTTGCCGTTGCGCGTCGCGCCGTTCCACCACAGGCGCGCACGCGCATGCGTGACATCGGCCGAGACTGCGCCGAACGTGCCGAAATCGCGGCCGACACCGAGCGCGATCGACGTATAGCCCGACGCGGCGATGAAGCCGCCGTACACGGTGAAATCCAGCGGCAGGCCGTACGCCGCTTCACCGAAACCGAAGAACGGCGTGATGCCGGCGCCACCGAACTGCCGCGGCTTGCCGACCGCGGCCTTGTAGCGCAGCTGTCCGGTGCGCGCGAGAAACGGCACGGCGGCCGTCGTCACCTGGAAGCGCTGCACGCTGCCGTCTTCTTCCTCGACTGCGACGTCGAGCGTGCCCTGCACGCTCGTGTTGATGTTCTGCAGCGCGAATGCGCCCGGCGACACGCGCGTCACGTACAGCACGCGGCCCGCCTGCGAGACGGTCACGGTCGCGTTGGTGCGCGCGACGCCCGCGATCAGCGGCGCATAGCCGCGCAGCGAAGGCGGCAGCATGCGGTCGTCGCTGCGGATCGACGCGCCGGTCAGCGCGAACGTGTCGAAAATGTCCGAACTCAGGTAGTCGTCGCCGAACGTCACCGTCGACTGGATCGACGGCAGCGCACGAAATGCGTAAAGCCGGCTGAAGCGGAACGTGCGATCCGCGTACGCGCTGCTGCCCGCGTTCGACTGCGCCTGGTAGTCGCCGCGAAAGCGCCACGCGTCCCAGTTCGCGCCGATCGTTCCGTAGGCCTGGATCGAATTCGTCTGCTCGCCGCCCGAACCGAAGTTGCGGTTCGTGTTCGCGATCACGCGATAGTCGAGCATCGCGCCCGGAATCCCTTCGGACCAGCGCTCCGGCGGCAGGTAGTTCGAATCGGTGAATTCGAGCGCGGCCTGCGGAATCGTGATCTTGAGCCGACCGTCGCTCTTCAGGTAACGCACGGTGGCGCCCTCGATCGCGCCGAGATCGACGCAGCGACCGCCCTGGAAGCGCGGCAGGTCCTTCGCGAGCGACGGCTTCAGCCCGAACTGCGCGACGAGTTCCGGAGGCAGGCACGGCTTGCCAGCGCCGGACGGGTCGAGCGCGATGAACTGGATCGCCTGCAGCCCGTAGAACAGGTCGTTGACCTGCACGTCGAGCATGTATTCGCCCGGCAGCGTGAAGTCGGCCTGCGCGAACTGCGACAGGTCGACGTTGTTCGAGCCGTCGATGTCGAGGAACGACGAATTGAATTCCGTCGCATGGCTCTGGCTGCCGACCACCAGCACGGAGACGCAAAGGAAGGAATGTCTGATTCGCACGCGGTGCTACCGGAAGTCCGAGAAAAACTGGGCAGGAAAACAGGCAGGAGAAGGGGTGCGCGCACCCCTCCCCCGTGACGGCCGCTTACTGGTAGCGAACCGTGAAGTTCGCGACGCCGTCGGCCGTACCCGGCGTCACGTCGGCTGCCGTCGCTTCGTAGCGTGCAGCGAAGCGCACGGTGTTGTTGCCGTTCTGCAGCAGGGTTGCAGCGGCCTGTTCGACGCCGTTGTCGAGGTCTTCGCCCGTTGCGCCCTGTACGCGGATGCCGACGTTGGTTGCCGAGCCGATCGTGGCGAGCAGCTTCGGCTGGGCCGCGTTCGACGTACCCGTGAACGTGAAGAATGCGTTCTTCGAGATGCTGGTGTCGCAGTCGGTCAGGACGATGTCGAACTTGACCGGCTCGGACTTGTCGCCGGCCTTCTTGAACGTGTGGGTCGGCACCTTGCCGAGGTTCACGGTCTGGTTGACCGAACCCGAGTCGATACCGCACGCGCCCGCGACGATCTCGCCCGTGAAGTTGATCGTGCCGGTGCCGGCTGCGAAGGCCGAGGTGGACAGGGCTGCGAGTGCGACAGCGGCCAGGAGGGATTTTTTCATGACGTTTTCCGTGAGAATTGCAAAGGGAATGGACGACGTGGCGGATACAAAAGGCAGCGTGTGGTTGGCTTCCGTCCGTCACGAGGCGGCATTATCGAGATATGAATGAAAGAATTCTGTAAAGCATTGTCAAATCGCAAATGACAATCTTCGCCTTGCGTACTTTCAAACCCACTGTTTCCTTGAAATTCTCAATCACGATATTTTCATCCGCAGTCCTTTTTGATTTTCTAGAACCGACTGAAAATTAAAGACATTTCCTTTTTGGGATCGCTTATTCCCCGCCCTCCCTTGCTGGATATGGCTTCGACGGATTACCAATCAAAAATGCCAAAATTCTGTCCGATCCTGCCATCGTTGCCCGACCGCAACGAATGCATTCATCGATTTTCAACTGAGAGGAAATTAACGGCCGATTTTCGGTGTTGCGGATTTCTCGCGCAAACGATTGCGCAATCCGCACAAACGTTTTACCGCGACATTTCGTCACCCGTCATTATTCCCGATACAAGAATCAATTGAATCGTCAACCCGGGATTAAAAGCCGCATGTAATGCCGTGCGCCGTCTCGGCATTCGGCGTACATGCGCGACGACGCGCACGCGACGTTTCGGTGCCCTGGATGGAATCGAAAAAGGAGGAAGTCCGGCACGCTCGGGGCCGTGTGACGACACGATCGGTCGCCAGGATGCGTGACGGGTTGAAGGCGCGCTTCAGCTCGACAGCGGGGAGAAACTACGTGGATGACGACGACGCGCGGATGCGTTCATCGTCGATCGGTGCCGATGGCCGGATGGACGCCACACCGGCCGGGGTGGCGACGACACATCGCAATGCGCGATCGCCACCCGCACGGCTAGCGAATCACGCGGCGGCCTCCCCGGCTGACGCCGGCGTCCAGCCGCCGCCCAGTGCGCGATACAGCGCAATCGCATTCGCGAGCCTCAGTTCCTTGAGCCGGATCAGTTCCTGTCCCGACTCGTACGTGCTGCGCTGCGCGTCGAGCAGTTCGAGATACGTCGCGACGCCGCCCGCATAGCGGCGCTCGGCGAGCTTCAGCCGCGCGCCGTCGGCCGCGTACACGTCCTGCTGCGCGGCAAGCTGGCGATCGATCCAGTCGCGCGCGGCGAACGCGTCGGCCACTTCGCGAAACGCGGTCTGCACGGTCTTCTCGTATTCGGCGACCGCGATGTGCTTGCGCGCGGTCGCGACGTCGAGATTCGCGCGATTGCGGCCGCCCGCGAAGATCGGCAGCGTGATGCGCGGCGCGAACGTCCACACGCTCGTGCCGCCCGCGAACAGGCTCGAGAACGCGTCGCTGACCGAGCCGTAGTCGGTCGTCAGCGCGACGCGCGGGAAGAACGCCGCGCGCGCGGCGCCGATCTGCGCGTTCGCGGCCTTGAGCCGCGACTCGGCCTGCCGGATGTCCGGCCGCCGCTCGAGCAGCGCGCTCGGCGCGCCGGGTGCCACCGGCGCGACCGCGAGCGCGTCGAGCGCGGTGCCGTCGGCCGGCACCGTGCGCGCGAAATCGCCGGCAAGCAACTGCAGCGCGCGCACCGACTGCGCGTGTTCGCGCTGCAGCGCGGCCTGCGACGCACGTGCGGACGCGACCAGCATCTCGGCCGAGCGCAGCTCGATCGCATCGCTCGTGCCGGCCGCATAGCGGCGCTGCGTGAGCGCGGCGATGCGCTCGCGTGCGTCGAGGGTGTGCTGCGCCAGCGCCAGTTGTGCGTGCAACGACCGTTCGGAAACGTACGCGCCGGCGACTTCGGCAATCACGCCGATGCGCACCGTGCGCTGCGCGTCGGCCGTCGCGAAATACTCGGCGAGCGCCGCATCCGACAGGTTGCGCACGCGGCCGAACAGGTCGAGCTCGTACGCGCTGATACCCACGCCGGCGCGATACAGCCCGCTCACCGCGCTCTCGCGCACGACCGGGTCGTACTGGCGCGTGCGCTCGTAGCCGAGGTTCGCGTCGAGCGACGGCATCAGGTCCGCACGCTGCACGCCGTACAGCGCGCGCGCTTCGTCGAGCCGGCCGGCCGCGATCCGCAGGTCGCGATTGTTCGCGAGCGCCGCGTCGATCCAGGCCTGCAGCGCCGGGTCGGTGAAATATGCGCGCCAGTCGTCGAGCAGCGCGGCATCGGCAGGCGCCGCGACCGACGCCGGCTGCGTGCCGCCGTCGACCGGCGCATAGCTGGCCGGCACCGGCGCCGCCGGCCGCTCGTAGCGCGGCGCGAGCGAGCAGCCGGCGAGCGCGAACGCGAGTGCCGCGGCCAGCGCGACCGGGGCCCGCGGCGTCGAGCGCGCCTTCAGGTGAAACGTCATTGCGCACCCTCCATCGTCGCCGGCCGCGACCCGCCGCGCCGGCGCGGGCCGACGTCGAACAGGCGGCCGACGATCACGAAAAACAGCGGGACGAGGAATACCGCGAGCACCGTCGCCGTGATCACGCCGCCGAGCACGCCGGTGCCGATCGCCATCTGCGCGCCGGACGCGGCGCCCGATGCGAACGTGAGCGGCAGCACGCCGACGCCGAATGCGAGCGACGTCATCACGATCGGCCGCAGCCGCAGGCGCGCGGCCTCGAGCGCCGCGTCGACGAGCGACATGCGCTGCGCGACCAGGTCCTTCGCGACTTCGACGATCAGGATCGCGTTCTTCGCGGACAACCCGATCGTCGCGATCAGCCCCACCTTGAAGTAGATGTCGTTCGGCATCGCGCGCAGCGTTACGCCGAGCACCGCGCCGATCACGCCGAGCGGCACGACCAGCATCACCGCGAACGGGATCGACCAGCTCTCGTACAGCGCCGCGAGCGCGAGAAACACGACGAGCACCGACAGCGCGAACAGCATCGGCGCCTGTGCGCCCGACAGCCGCTCCTCGAACGACTGCCCCGACCACGCGTAGCCGATGCCGGCCGGCAGTTTCGCGGCGAGCCGCTCGATCGCGGCCATCGCTTCGCCGCTGCTGTGTCCCGGCGCGGCCGAGCCGTTGATCGTGAACGACGGATAGCCGTTGTAGCGCGTGAGCTGCGGCGGCCCGAGCGTCCAGTGCAGCGTCGCGAACGCCGCGAGCGGCACCATCTCGCCGCGCGCGTTGCGCACGCGCAGCTTCTGCACATCGTCCGGATCGAGCCGGTGCCGCCCGTCGGCCTGCACGATCACGCGGCGCACCTGCGTGCCGTGCATGAAGTCGCCGATATAGTCGGAGCCGAACATCACCGCGAGCGTCGTGTTGATCTCGTCCATCGACACGCCGAGCGCCGACGCCTTGGCACGATCGATGTCGAGCTTGAGCTGCGGCGCGTCCTGCGTGCCGGCGAACATCAGGTCGGTGAGCGCCGGATCCTTGCCGCCCGCCGCGAGCAGTTGCTCGCGCGCGGCGCTGAACGCCGCATGGTCGAGCCCGCCGCGGTTCTGCAGCCGGAAGTCGAAGCCGCCCGTCGAACCGAGATCGGGCAGCGCCGGCGAGTTCATCGCGAACACCGTGGTGTTCGCCGTGCCCGCGAAGCGCGCGTTGATGCGCGCGACGATCGCCTGCACGTGATCGCGCCCGGCCTTGCGCTCCTTCCAGTTCTTCAGCGTGACGAAGATCATCCCGCCGTTCGGCCCCTCGCCGTACAGGTTGAAGCCGCCGAGCGCGAACGTGTACGCGGCCGGCTCGTCGCGACGAATGTACGATTCGACCTCGCGCACGCTCTGCATCGTTTCCGCTAGCGGCGTGCCCTGCGGCCGGATCACCATCACCATGAAGTTGCCCTGGTCCTCGTCGGGCAGGAACGCGCTCGGCAGTTGCGTGAGCATCAGCGCGGCCGCCGCGGTCAGCGCACCGTACACGACCAGCCAGCGCAGCGGCTTGTTCAGCATCGCGCCGACGCGCGTCGCATAGCGCTGCGTCGAGCGCGCGACGAAGCGGTTGAACCAGCCGAAGAAACCGCGCTTTTCGTGATGGTCGCCGGATACCGGCTTGAGCAGCGTCGCGCACAACGCGGGCGTCAGCGACAGCGCGAGAAACGCCGAGAAGCCGATCGAGACCGCGAGCGCCAGCGCGAACTGCCGGTAGATGTTGCCCACCGCGCCGCCGAAGAACGCCATCGGCACGAACACCGACGTCAGCACGACCGTGATGCCGACGATCGCGCCGCTGATCTGCTGCATCGCCTTGACGGTCGCGTCGTAGGGCCCGAGCCCTTCCTCGACCATCAGTCGCTCGACGTTCTCGACGACGACGATCGCATCGTCGACGAGGATGCCGATCGCGAGCACCATCCCGAACATCGTCAGCACGTTGATCGAGAAGCCGGCCGCATGCATCACGCCGAACGTGCCCGCGAGCGCGACCGGCACGACGAGCGTGGGGATCAGCGTCGCGCGCAGGTTCTGCATGAACAGGAACATCACGAGGAACACCAGCACGCCGGCCTCGACGAGCGTCGTGACGACCTTGTTCATCGACACGCGCACGAACGACGACGTCTCGTACGGGATCTGGTATTTCACGCCCGGCGAGAAGTAGGCGGACAGCGCGTCCATCGCCGCGCGCACGCGCTGCTCGGTGGCCACCGCGTTCGAGCCGGGCGCGAGCTTGATGCCCATGCCCGTGGCGACCTTGCCGTTCACGTACGACGGATAGTTGTAGTCGTTGCCGCCGAACTCGATGCGCGCGACGTCGCGCAGATAGAGCGCGGCGCCGTCCGGCTGCGTGCGCAGCGCGATCGCGCCGAAGTCGGCCGGCGTCTTCAGCGGCGCGTCGGCGAACACCGTCGCCGCGATCGGCGCGCTGTCCGGCACCGCGCTGCGGCCGATGTCGCCGACCGTCACGCGCGCGTTGTGCGCACGCACGGCCGACGCGATGTCCGACGCGGTGAGGCCGTGCCCGGCCATCTTCACCGGGTCGGGCCAGATCCGCATCGCGTATTCGGCGCCCCAGAACTGCACCCGGCCGACGCCGTCGACGCGGCGCAGCGCCTGCACGACGTTCGCCGACGCGTATTCGCCGAGCTGCACGTCGCTCATCCGGCCGTCGTCGGACGTCAGCGACACGACGAGCTGGATGTTGTCCGCGGCCTTCTCGACCTGGATGCCGTCGCGCCGCACGGGTTCGGGCAGCCGCGCCTCGACCGTCTTCAGCCGGTTCTGCACTTCGACGGCCGCGAGATCGGCGTTGACGCCCTGCTTGAACGTCAGGTAGAGCGATGCCATCCCGGCGCTGCTCGTCGCGGACGTATACAGCAGCCCCGGCGCGCCGTTCATCTCGCGCTCGATCAGCGCGGTCACCGATTCCTCGACGACCTGCGCGGACGCACCCGGATACGTCGCATAGATGCTGACGACGGGCGGCGCGATGTCCGGATACTGCGCGACGGGCAGCGCGCGAATCGCGAACACGCCGCCGAGCATGATGAAGAGTGCGATCACCCACGCGAAGACGGGGCGATTGATGAAGAAACGTGCCATGTTGGTCTATGTGAACCGGTCAGGTTTGACGGGCGGCCGCCGGTGATGCGGCCTTCGTCGACGAGGCCTTCGTCGGCGAGGCCTGCTCGACGGGCTTGACGGTGGTATCCGGCGCGAACTGCGCGGCGTTGTCGACGATCACGCGCTCGCCGCCCGCGAGACCGCGCGTGATGCGCCAGTCGCGGCCGCTCATCCGGTCGGCGGCGACTTCGACGTCCTTCACCTTGCCGTTCTCGTCGACCACGCGCACCGATGTGCGATCGGCCGTGCGCAGCAGCGCATCGCGCGGCACGAGGATCGCGCGCTGGTCGACGGCCGCGTCGAGCGCGATCCGCACATACGCGCCCGGCAGCAGTTCGCGCTCGGGATTCGGGAACAGCGCGCGCATCGCGACGGTATCGGTGGTCGGATCGACCGCGAGATCGCTGAACAGCAGCTTGCCCTTCAGCGGATACGCGGTGCCGTCGGCGCGCAGCAGCGTCACCGTGACGTCGTGCTGCGCGATGCCCGTCGCGCGCCCGCTCTTCACCGCGCGGCGCAGTGCGTCGACGTCGGCCGCCGGCTGCGAGAAATTCACGTAGATCGGGTCGAGCTGCTCGACGGTCGTGAGCGGCGTCGCCTGGTCCTGGCCGACGAGCGCGCCTTCGGTCACGAGCGCGCGCCGGGCGCGGCCGGAAATCGGCGCGGTGACGGTCGCATAGTCGAGCTGCAGTTGCGCGCGGGCGAGCTCGGCCTGCGCGGACGCGACGTCGGCCTTCGCCTGCGTGTCGCCCGCGACGGCCTCGGTGTGATCGCGCTCGCTGACCGCGCGGTCGCGCACCAGGTCGTCGTAACGGCGGCGCTTGTCGCTCGCCGCGAGCGCGGCGGCCTGCGCCTTCGCGAGCGCCCCTCTCGCTGCGTCGCGCGCGGCCTTCAGCGGTGCGGGGTCGATGCGGAACAGCACCGCGCCCTGCTCCACTTCCTGGCCTTCCTCGTAAGTCCGCGCGGTGACGATGCCCGCGACCCGCGCGCGCACTTCCGCCTGCCGATATGCGTCGAGCCGGCCCGGCAATTCGACGGTCATCGGCACGGCCGTCGGACGCACCGTCACGACCGTCGCGTTCTGGATGGCCTCCGGCGCCTTGTCCCGTTCGCCCTTTCCGCAGCCGGTCGCGGCCAGCACGGCCGCGAGCGCGAACGACGCCAGCCGCAGGCGGCGCCCCAGGGAGCGTTTGTTATTCATGTGCTGACCTCGGATCGTTCGCCGCCGATACAATGCGGCGGCTCAGGGTGGCCGATTATAATCAGTCACGACTGATTAAATACAGGCGGTCGTCATCCGGCCGCCATACTGTCTCAATAAAACGACAGCGAACTGTAAGGAAATTCACGACATGGCCCGCAAGACCCGGGAAGAATCGCTCGCCATCAAGCACCGGATCCTCGACGCCGCCGAGCGCGTGCTGCTCGAAAAAGGCGTCGCGCAAACCGCGATGGCGGACCTCGCCGAGGCCGCCGGAATGTCGCGGGGCGCCGTGTACGGCCATTACCGCAACAAGATGGAAGTGTGTCTCGCGATGTGCGACCGCGCATTCGCGCGTACGTCGGAAGGGTTCGACGCGGTCGACAGCCTGCCCGCGTTCGCCACGCTGCGCCGCGCGGCATCGCATTACCTGCGGCAATGCGGCGAGCCGGGCGCGATGCAGCGCGTGCTCGTGATCCTCTATACGAAATGCGAGCAGAGCGAGGAGAACGGCGCGTTGCAGCGCCGCCGCATGCTGCTCGAGCTGCAGATGCTGCGCATCACCAAGGCGCTGCTGCGCCGCGCGATCGCGGCCGGCGAACTGGCCGCCGATCTCGACGTGCATCTCGCGGCCGTCCATCTCGTGTCGCTGCTCGAAGGCGTGTTCGCATCGATGATCTGGACCAACCGCTTGCGCGGCAATCTGTGGAACGACGCGGAAGCGATGCTCGACGCCGGCTTCGACGCGGTCAGGACATCCGCCGCGCTGCGCGTGCGCGCGCAAAAATTTCCTGTCTGACGAAAAGCCGCGCAATAAATGCTGATTTAACCCGATTTACCGCAGTGCGAAACGAATGAGCCGACCCTCTTTAAAATTTTTAACGTTTCGCGGAACATCGGTAGACTGACGCTGTCATCTTTCTTTAGCGTCTTCGTGATAAACCGGGTTCGACCCGGAAAGGTCACGCCGCCGTTCGAAGCGGGCCTGCCCGCGAGTTGGGTCGAACGGAAACGACACAGGCCCCTGGCGGGGCCTGTTTTGTTGCACGCCCGTCGCCCGCCCCGTCGTCACCCGACGGATCTGCCGCCGATGGTTCCCGCCCACACCTCTTTGAACCGCTTTTCCTGGATGTGGACACCTTTGGTCAAGCCTGCCGCAATTCCTGATGCTTTCGCGCCCGGGCGCGCGCAGCGCCTCGTGCGCGCGCTCGTGCCGGCCGCCGTGCTCGGCGCCCTCGCCGCCTTCGGTCTCGCCGCCGCGCTGCCGGCCGTCTCGCAACTGCCGGGCGCCGTCGACTCGGGCACGGCCGCGCTGCCGCAGCGCGTGCTGTCCGACACGCCGTTTCCCACCGCGCAGCATTTCGTGACGAGCGAACTCGCGCGCACGATCGGCGAGCGCAACGAACGCGACGAACGCCCCGACCGCAACCTGCAGCCGGGCCTGTTCGCGCCGCTCAGCGCGCACCGCAACGACATGCTCGGCTATACGAGCCTGTTCCAGCTCGCGCCGCCCGAGCAGCAGCACGGAATGCGCGCGGGCGACATCGAACTCACGCTGTCCGATACGCTGAACCGTCTCGACGTGCCGCCCGAAGTGCGCATCCAGCTCGGCGATCTCGTCACCGGCAAGGTCGCGCTGCGCGCTGGCGCGCAGCGCGGCGACTACTACCGCATCGCGTACGACACCAACAACGGCACGCCGCACCTCACCGCGCTCGAGCTGCGCGTCGCGGGCCGCACGTTCGGGGCGATCTGGTTCCGCGCGCCGGGCGCCGACCACGGCGCGTACTACACGCTCGACGGCGCGCCGCTCGAAGCGGCCGCGTTCACGATGCCGGTCAAGTGGACGCGCATCAGCTCGTTCTTCGGCGAGCGCGTCCACCCGCTGTCGCAGGCGATGGCATTCCATACCGGCGTCGACCTCGCCGCACCGTCCGGCACGCCCGTCAATGCGGCGGCCGACGGCATCGTGTCGTTCGTCGGAACCGATCCGGGCGGCTACGGCCACTACGTGATCGTCGATCACGCCGACGGTTATTCGACCTACTACGCGCATTTGTCCGCGTTCGCGCGCGGGCTGAAGACCGGCGAAACCGTCAAGCAGGGCCAGCGCATCGGCTCGGTCGGGATGACCGGCGCGGCCACCGGTCCGCACCTGCATTTCGAAGTGCGCGTCGCGAACGACCCGGTCGATCCGCTCGTCACGCTCGCGAGCGCGCAGACGGGGCTGTCCGACATGCAGCTCACCGCGTTCCGCCAGGAAGCGGCGCAATGGCGCTTCCGCCTCGCGTCGATCAGTACGACGCCGTTTGCATTCGCGCAGAGCGACGGCCCGCTGTGGGGCGATTTCGCGACCGGTCCGTCGACGCTGCGTTCGGTGTTCGATACGCACTACAGCGCGTCCTGACGCTGACGCGCTGAAGTGCTGAAGTTCTCAAGCACCGAAGTTCTGAAGCACCTTCACGCCCGTCGCCGCTCGCTCGGCGACGACGCGGCCCGCTGCGGATAGCCGCACGCTCTCACCTTCATCACCGGAAACGCGCCGCATGCATCGCACGCGGCGCGCACGCCGTCACCGCACCTGTTCCGTGCGTTCAGCCGCAGCCCGCGCGATGCGCTCCGCGCGAGGACGACGCGACAGCAACCAGCGCGCCGCACCGTCGAGCGACGTGCACAGCACCAGATAAATCGCCGCGACGAACAGGAAGATCGGCGCCGGATACACCATCAGCCGGTTGTTCACCTGCGTCGCGACGAACGACAGTTCCGGCACGCCGACGATATACGCGAGCGACGTGTCCTTCACGAGCGCGACCCACTGGTTGACGAACGACGGCGTCATGATCCGGATCGCCTGCGGCAGCAGCACGTAGCGCACGGTCTGCCAGCGCGTGAGCCCGAGCGACAGCCCCGCCTGCCACTGCCCGTCGCCGGCCGCGACGATGCCCGCATGCACCGCATGCGCGAGATACGCGCCGCCGATCAGCGCCAGCGCGCACACGACCGTCGCGAGCCCCGGCACGTCCATGTGCAGCAGCATCGGCATCAGGAAGTACGTCCAGAAGATCAGCATCAGCACCGGAATCGCGCGAAAGAAGCCGATGAACGCGAGCAGCAGCACGCGCAGCGGGCCGCGCGCGAGCGCCATCGCGACACCGAGCGCCACGCCCAGCACCGCCGATGCGATGGCCGACGCGATCGCCAGCACGAGCGACAGCGCGGCGCCGCCGAGCGGGCCATCCGGGAATGCGCCGACGAGCAGGTACGGCAGGTTGTCGAGCAGCAGCGAGAGATCCATCGTCAACGCCCCGCCCCGAGCCGGTCGCGCCATTGCGTGGCCGCGTAGGCACCGGCCTCGATCGCGGCCACCGCGGCGACGTACAGCACGGTCGCGACACCGAAGGCGGCAAAGGTCTTGAACGTCTCCGTCTCGACCTGCCGCGACGCGTACGACAGCTCGGCGACACCGATCGCCATCGCGAGCGACGAGTTCTTCACGAGATTCATGTATTGGCCGAACAACGGCGGCAGCGCGATGCGCACGGCCTGCGGCAGCACGACGTAGCGCAGCGACTGCATCGGCGTGAGGCCGAGCGCCGCGGCCGCATCATGCTGCGCACGGCGCACGCCGCGCAGCCCGGCTTCGCATTCCTCGGCGACGAACGCGGCCGTGTACGCGCTCAACCCGAACCAGCCCGCGACGAACTCGAACGACGGCCATGCGAGCGTGAACGGGCCCGCGCTCAGCTGATGGCGCGCGTTCAGCCATGCGACCCATGTGTCGGGCAGCAACGACGCGACGCCGAAATACCAGAACAGCAACTGCACGAGCAACGGCGTGTTGCGGAACGCGACGACATAGCCGGCCGCGAGCGTGCGCGGCGCCGTTCCGCGCGCATGCCGCATGACGGCGAGCAGCAGTCCGCCGACCGTCGCGGCGAGCGCCGACGCGGCCGCGAGGCCGAGCGTCAGCAGGAAGCCCTGCCAGAGCCAGGACAGATATTTGGGAGCCAAGCCGAGCATGGTGGTGCGGGCGCGAAGCAAGCGATCAGGAGAAACGAAAAACGCCGCGATCCCCGCGCACCGGCACGACCGATGGCGGAGCGCGGCGCGTCCTGCATGCGACTCAGGTCTTGTCGCCGATGCGGAAGATGCGCGTGAGCGGCGTCTTCGTCGTCGGACCGAACCACGCGTCGTAGATCTGGCCCGCGCGGCCATTCGCCTCGAGCCCCTTGAGCGTGTCGTTGACGAAGCCGAGCAGGCGCGTCTCGCCCTTCGGCACGCCGACGCCCATGTAGTCGTTGGAGATCGTGAATGCCGGGATCTCGTAGTTCTGCTTGTCGGGCACGTTCGCGAGCAGGCCGATCAGCTTCGGCCCGTCCTGCGTGATCGCCTGCACGTTGCCGGCGCGCAGCGCGGCGAATGCGAACGGCGTGTCGTCGTACGCGACGATCGTCGCCTTCGGGAATTTCTCGCGCAGCGTGATCTCGTTCGTCGTGCCCTTGTCCGCGCCGACGCGCAAGCCGTTCAGCTGGTCGGCCGATTTCAGCACGCCCTTCTTCGCGAGAAACTGCTGGCCCGACGAGAAATAAGGGATGCTGAAGTCGACCTGCTTCGCGCGCTCGTCGGTGATCGTGAAGTTCGCGAGCACCAGGTCGACCTTGCCGGAGGTCAGGAACGGAATGCGGTTCGCGGGATTGGTCGGCTGCAGCTGCAGCTTCACGCCGAGCTTGTCGGCCAGCGCCTTCGCATAGTCGACGTCGAGGCCGACGATGTGATTGCTCTTGCCGTCGACATAGCCGAACGGCGGATTGCTGTCGAAGGTCGCGACGCGCAGCACGCCGGCCTTCCTGATGTCGTCGAGGCGGTCCGCGTGCGCGACCGTGCCGGCCGCGACGAGTGCGGCCCCGACGAGCCACGTAGCGAGAGTGTGGAGTTTCATGAGCACGACCTGATTTGTTATGAAGGCCGGCGCGGATCGCGCGGCGGCCGGTTCGAGGAACATCGCGACGCTGTGTGTCGTCGCGAAGCCGCTAACGTATCAGCGCGTGCGGCGATTCCGAACCAACAAATGGTGCTTTGCTCTGCGGGTTTCGTGATGAGGCTTGCAGCGGCTGCATGCGGCGCATGCGCACAAAAAAACGCCCGCTGCACGCAGCGGGCGCGAATCCCAGTCAAGGAGGTGTCACACGAACTACGCGTTCAGAATAAGCGCATCGTCCGCTGCGGACAACGAAGCGATTCCGATATCGATATCGTGCGCCCCGCGATGAGCTTGCACGCGCCCATGCGAAAACGTCACGCATAAAAAAACGGCGCTCCGCCTGCATGGCGGAGCGCCGTCCCGTTGCACGTTGCCGGTCGATGCGGGCAGCCCGGCGGGCTGCCCTGCCGATCACGGTTCGTGACGCAGGTACCCTTCCTTGCTCGGATCGCGCATCCGCCACGACACGATCAGCGAGATCGCGCACAGCACCGTCACGTACCAGTAGAAGGTTTCCTCGCTGCCGATCGACTTGAACCACAGCGCGACGTACTCGGCCGAACCGCCGAAGATCGCGTTCGCGACCGCATACGACAGGCCGACGCCCATCGCGCGCACTTCCGGCGGGAACATCTCGGCCTTGATGAGGCCGCTGATCGACGTGTAGAAGCTGACGATCGCCAGCGCGATCGTGATCAGCACGAACGCGGCCGTCGGGCTCGTGACGGTCTTCAGCGCGTGCATCAGCGGCACCGTGCCGATCACCGCGAACGTGCCGAACAGGATCATCGACGTGCGGCGGCCGATCTTGTCGGACAGCGCGCCGAACACCGGCTGGATCAGCATGTAGACGAGCAGCGCGACGGTCATCACGTTGCTGGCCGTCTTCGCATGCATGCCGGCCGTATTCACGAGGTACTTCTGCATGTACGTCGTGAAGGTGTAGAAGATCAGCGAGCCGCCGGCCGTGAAGCCGACCACCGTGAAGAAGGCGCCCTTGTGCTGCCACACGCCGCGGATCGTGCCCGCGTCCTTCTTGTCACGCGATGCGCTCGTCGACGTCTCGTCGAGCGATTTGCGCAGGTACAGCGAGATCAGCGCGGCCGCCGCCCCGCAGACGAACGGAATGCGCCAGCCCCACGCCTTCAGCTCGTCGTTCGACAGCGCCTGCTGCAGGATCACGAGTACCAGCAGCGCGCACAGCTGGCCGCCGATCAGCGTCACGTACTGGAACGACGCGAAGAAACCGCGCCGCCCCTTCAGCGCGACTTCGCTCATGTAGGTTGCGCTCGTCCCGTATTCGCCGCCCACCGACAGCCCCTGGAACAGGCGCGCGACCAGCAGCAGCGCCGGCGCCAGCGCGCCGATCTGCGCATAGGTCGGCAGCACCGCGATCACGAGCGAGCCGCCGCACATCATCAGCACCGAGATCATCATCGCCGTGCGACGGCCGTGACGGTCGGCGATGCGGCCGAACAGCCAGCCGCCGATCGGACGCATCAGGAAGCCGGCCGCGAACACGCCGGCCGTGTTCAGCAGCTGCGTGGTCGTGTTGCCGCTCGGGAAGAACGCCGGTGCGAAGTACAGCGCGCAGAACGAGTAGATGTAGAAGTCGAACCACTCGACGAGGTTGCCCGACGAGGCGCCGACGATGGCGAACACGCGCCGCCGGGTGTCATGCGCGGACAGCGCAGCTTGGTCGGTCTGGACGTCCATGGGTTGGTCTGTTCCTTTTAGTGCTTTCTGGGCGAGACGGCTCGCGGGCCGTCGCGTACGGTCGCACGTGGCACCGGTTCCGGCGGCACGGCGCTACGGGATTTTAGCGAAATGTAAAGTAACGGGCTTTCCGGGTTCGTCCGGATGTAGAAAATTTTTCTCCCGGTACGCGTTCGTCATATGAAAACGCCAGCCCTCAGGCTGGCGTCCGATGCAAACTGCTCTCGGGCGATCGTCAGACGCGCACCTCCGGCGGCACGTAGCGGCACTCGTAGCGCTTGCGCACGGTCCCGGCCTCGTCGACGCTTTCCAGGAACACGTCGAACTGCCAGAGCCGCGCCATGTGCTTGAGCACTTCCTCGCTGTCGTTCGACAGATGGCGGTTGTCGGTCATGAAATGGCGCAGCGTGAGGCTGCGGTCGCCGCGCGTGTTCACGGCCCACACCTGGATGTTCGGCTCGCGGTGATGGATGTCGTACTGCCGCGACAACGCCTGCCGCACGTACTGGTAGCCGGACTCGTCGTGGATCGCCGACACCTCGAGCGAATCGCGCATGTCGTCGTCGAGCACCGAGAACAGCCGCATCTCGCGGATCAGGTTCGGCGACAGGTACTGCGCGATGAAGCTCTCGTCCTTGAAGTTGCGCATCGCGTAGTGCATCGCCGGCAGCCACGGGGTGCCCGCGATCTCCGGAAACCACTTGTAGTCCTCTTCCGTCGGCGCCTCGCAGATCCGGCGGATGTCGCTCATCATCGAGAAGCCGAGCGCATACGGGTTGATCCCGCTGTAGTACGGCTTCGTGACGGGCGGCTGGTAGACCACGTTGCTGTGCGAGTGCAGGAACTCCATCATGAAGCCGTCTTCCAGCTTGCCCTGGTTGTACAGCGTATTCAGCAGCGTGTAGTGCCAGAACGTCGCCCAGCCTTCGTTCATCACCTGCGTCTGCCGCTGCGGATAGAAGTACTGGCCGATCTTGCGCACGATGCGGATCACTTCCCGCTCCCACGGCTCGAGCAGCGGCGCGTTCTTCTCCGCGAAATACAGCAGGTTCTCCTGCGGCTCAGGCGGATAGCGGCCTTCCTGCTCCTCCATCTGCTCGGGCTTCTTGCCCGGCAGCGTGCGCCATAGCTCGTTGACCTGCGACTGCAGATACGCCTCGCGCTCGCGCCGCAGCGCGGCCTCCTTCGACAACGACGGCTTCTGCGGCCGCTTATAGCGGTCGACGCCGTAGTTCATCAGCGCATGGCACGAATCGAGCAGTTCCTCGACGCGATCGAGGCCGTAGCGCTCCTCGCATTCGGCGACGTAGTTCTTCGCGTACACGAGATAGTCGATGATCGCGTGCGCGTCGGTCCACAGCCGGAACAGGTAGTTGCCCTTGAAGAAGGAGTTGTGCCCGTACGCCGCGTGCGCGATGACGAGCGCCTGCATCGTCATCGTGTTCTCTTCCATCAGATACGCGATGCAGGGATTCGAGTTGATGACGATTTCGTACGCGAGGCCCATCTGGCCGCGGCGATAGCTTTTCTCGGTCGCGAGGAAGTGCTTGCCGAACGACCAGTGGCGATAGTTGACCGGCATCCCGACCGACGCGTACGCATCCATCATCTGCTCGGCGCTGATCAGCTCGAGCTGGATCGGATAGATGTCGAGCTCGTACTGCTCGGCGACCTGCGAGATGTGCGTGTCGTATTCCTCGAGCAGCTCGAACGTCCAGTCGGACGGGCACGGCAGCGGCTTGCGTTCGGCAACGTTCATACGCGCTTCCTTCTGCCCGGCACCGGGCAAGTCGGCGGCCGGCGCCGCCGGTTCGGTCCGGCCGCTTTGCTGCGATGCGGCAGGGCCGGCCGTGTCGTCGCCGGAAGGGCGCGGCGCGTAGCCGCGCGACTCGTTGTGCAGATGGCGGGTCGTCATGACATTTCCACCTGCTTTTCGAACAATTCGCGAAACACCGGGTAAATATCGGCAGCCGATTCGACTTTCTTCATCGCGAGGTGCGGTTGCGACAGCGCCAGCTGTGCGTACTCCAGCCACAGGTTCTGCTCTTCCGGGGCGACCTGGATATACGCGAAGTAACGCGTCTTGGTGAGGATATCCTCTTCCAGGATTTTGCGACACTTCGGCGAATCGTCAGTCCAGTTGTCGCCGTCGGACGCCTGCGCGCCGTAGATGTTCCACTCGGTCGGCGAGTAGCGCTCGTTCATCACCTTGCGCATCAGTTCGAGCGCGCTCGACACGACGGTGCCGCCGCTTTCGGTCGAATGGAAGAAGGTGTCCTCGTCGACCTCCTCGGCGCGCGTGTGGTGACGGATGAACACGACCTCGATGCGCTCGTAGTTGCGCTTCAGGAACAGGTACAGCAGGATGAAGAAGCGTTTCGCGAGATCCTTGCGCTGCTCGTCCATCGAGCCCGACACGTCCATCAGGCAGAACATCACGGCCTGGCTCGACGGTTGCGGCTGCTTCACGCGGTTGATGTAGCGCAGGTCGAACGGATCGATGAACGGGATCCGCCAGATGCGCCCCTTCAGATGATGGATCTCGGCCTCGAGCGTCGCGATATCCTCGCGACGGTCTTCCGGATCGAGCTTCATCACCTCGAGCCGCGCTTCGAGTTCGCGCAGCTCGTTGACGAGCGGCGAACCGAGCGCGATGCGTCGCCCGAGCGCGCTGCGCAGCGAGCGCACGACGTCGATGTTGTTCGGCGTGCCTTCCGCCGACCAGCCCGCGCGCACGTTCTTCCAGCTCGGCACCGTCAGCAGGTGCGTCTTCACGAGGCGCGGCAGTTCGAGGTCGTCGAAGAAGTACTGCATGAATTCGTCGCGGGACAGCTCGAACACGAAGTCGTCCTGCCCTTCGCCTTCGTTGCTCGCCTGACTGCCGCCGCCGCCCGAGCCGCCCTGCGGACGCGGAATCTTGTCGCCGCGCACGTAGTCCTCGTTGCCCGGGTGCACGTATTCGCGACGCCCGCCCGGCGCGTGCCGGAAATTCGGCTCGGCGATGTCCTTGCGCGGAATCGTGATGCTTTGCGTGCTCTGGATATCCTTGATGCTACGGTCGCGCACCGCGTCGGACACGGCACGACGAATGTAGTTCTTGACGCGACGCAGAAAGCGTTCGCGGTTGGCGATGCTCTTGTTCTTGCCGGCCAGCCTGCGGTCGATGATTTGATGAAGCACTCCCGGTCTCCCGCTCGAAAGTCGATCTGCCGGGGCACTCGCCGCGCATGCCGTCTGCCGTCATGCGGGCGGCGCCTCTGAAAGCGCCCGTACGGACTCGCCGCACGGGCGCGGTACCGCGCGCGTCATGACGACTTGCGCACGCGCAGGTACCAGTCGCAAAGCAGCCTCACCTGCTTCGGCGTATAGCCCTTCGCGACCATCCGGTTCACAAAGTCCTCATGCTTGCGCTGCTCCTCCGCCGAACCCTTGGCGTTGAACGAAATCACCGGCAACAGTTCCTCGGTATTCGAGAACATCTTCTTCTCGATCACGACGCGCAACTTCTCGTAGCTCGTCCACACGGGGTTCTTCCCGGCGTTCGCCGCCCGTGCACGCAACACGAAGTTCACGATCTCGTTGCGGAAATCCTTCGGATTGCTGATCCCGGCCGGCTTCTCGATCTTCTCCAGCTCCGCATTCAGCGCGGCGCGGTCGAAGCTCTCGCCCGTGTCGTGATCGCGGAATTCCTGGTCCTGGATCCAGAAGTCCGCATACGTGACGTAGCGGTCGAAGATGTTCTGCCCGTACTCCGAATACGACTCGAGGTAAGCCGTCTGGATCTCCTTGCCGATGAACTCCGCGTAGCGCGACGCGAGTACGTCCTTCACGAACGACAGGTACTTCTGCTCGGTCTCCGGCGGGAACTGCTCGCGTTCGATCTGCTGTTCGAGCACGTACATCAGGTGCACGGGGTTGGCCGCGACCTCACTCGAGTCGAAGTTGAACACGCGCGACAGGATCTTGAACGCGAAGCGCGTCGACACGCCGGTCATCCCTTCGTCCACGCCCGCATAGTCGCGATACTCCTGGTACGACTTCGCTTTCGGATCGGTGTCCTTCAGGTTTTCGCCGTCGTACACCTGCATCTTCGAGAACAGGCTCGAATTCTCCGGCTCATGCAGGCGCGACAGCACCGAGAACTGCGACATCATCTTCAGCGTGCCCGGCGCGCACACGGCCTCGGCCAGCGACGAGTTGCGAATCAGCTTCTCGTAGATCTTGATCTCTTCCGACACGCGCAGGCAATACGGCACCTTCACGACGAAGATCCGGTCGAGCAGTGCCTCGTTGTTGCGGTTGTTGCGGAAGGCCTTCCACTCCGACTCGTTCGAGTGCGCGAGGATCACGCCGTCGAACGGAATCGCGCCGAATCCTTCGGTGCCCTTGAAGTTGCCTTCCTGCGTCGCGGTCAGCAACGGGTGCAGCACCTTGATCGGCGCCTTGAACATTTCGACGAATTCGAGCAGGCCCTGGTTCGCCAGGCACAGGCCGCCCGAGTAGCTGTACGCATCGGCGTCGTCCTGCGCGTACTGTTCAAGCTTGCGGATGTCGACCTTGCCGACGAGCGACGAGATGTCCTGGTTGTTCTCGTCGCCAGGTTCCGTCTTCGCGATGCCGATCTGCCGCAGGATCGACGGAAAGCGGCGTACCACGCGGAACTGGCGGATATCGCCGTTGTATTCGTGCAGGCGCTTGACGGCCCACGGACTCAGGATGCTCTTCAGGTAGCGGCGCGGAATGCCGTACTGCTCTTCGAGGATCGGGCCGTCTTCGTCGTAGTCGAACAGCCCGAGCGGCGATTCGTTGACGGGCGAACCCTTCAGCGCATAGAACGGCACACGCTCCATCAGCTGCTTCAGCCGCTCGGCGATCGACGACTTGCCGCCGCCCACCGGGCCGAGCAGGTAGAGAATCTGCTTCTTCTCTTCGAGCCCTTGCGCAGCGTGGCGGAAGTACGCGACCACCTGCTCGATCACTTCCTCCATTCCGTAGAATTCGCGGAACGCGGGATAGACCTTGATAACCTTGTTCGCGAAGATCCGCGACAGGCGCGGGTCGATGCGGGTATCGATTTGTTCGGGTTCCCCGATTGCAGCCAGCATGCGTTCGCCAGCCGTGGCGTACGCTGACGGATCGTTCTTGCAGAGCGCGAGGTACTCCTCCAGCGAGAACTCTTCCTCTCGCGTTTTTTCGAAGCGGTTCGCGAAGCTGCTGTAAATATCCATGCTACCTCCCTCGCCTGAGTCTGAAGACGTGCCTGCCTTCTATGACTGCGCAGAAGCAAGCGCGTTCGAATTCATCCTAAACCCTTTCTTATTTTTTTTCACGAACTCTTCGTATGAAGTTCGTCATTCTCGACAACACCGCTTGGACAACGCATTTCGACGCTTTACAATCGATCTCCCGTGTCGCGGAAACGGCATCCGCGACGTCTCGTCGAGCATCGGAACGTCTCGTGCGTTGGACACCTCCGTCGTCGTCGCGGCACCCTTCACTCCCCCTTCATCCCTAGACGTTCGAGCGGCCGTTTACGACGACACGCTGCGCGCGCCGTTACAAATTTTTTTCGCATCGTCCGGAGATACCCGTAGTGCGGATGCGAACACGCAGCGCGCGGCGACGCACGAACTTTCACGTGCGCTGTCACATTCCATCGGTCGAAACGACGACGCCCGCATGTCGCGGGCGTCGTGTGCTGCCAAATGGGGAGAGATACGGGGAAAGATACCGGGGAGCGTTACCGCGAAAAGATGCGCGTCACGCGCGAATCAGAACGTTTCCCAGTCGTCGGCGCCGGCAGCCACCGGAGCGGGCGCGGCGGCCGCGGCAGCCGGCTTGCGCGCCGGCGCGGCGCGCTTCGGCGCTGCATCACGATCGTTGCGCGCCACGGCCGGCGCGGGCGGCGAAACCGGCACCGCAGCCGCTGCGGGCACCGCGCGCGGCGCCTGACGTGCGGCGGCAGCGGTCGCCGGCTGCGCCGCGTCGTCGTCGATCCGGAACACCGACGCCGTCTCGCGCAGGCGCGCGGCCTGTTCGTCGAGCGATTGCGCGGCGGCCGCCGCTTCCTCGACGAGCGCGGCGTTCTGCTGGGTGACCTCGTCCATCTGCGCGACCGCGCGCGCGACCTGGTCGATGCCGCCGCTCTGTTCCTCGGACGCCGCCGCGATCTCGCCCATGATGTCGGTCACGCGCTGCACCGCACCGATCACGTCGCTCATCGTGCGGCCGGCTTCGTCGACCAGCGTCGACCCCGTCCGGATGCGCTCCACCGACGCGTCGATCAGCATCTTGATCTCCTTGGCCGCGCTCGACGAACGCTGCGCAAGACTGCGCACCTCGCCCGCGACGACCGCGAAGCCGCGGCCTTCCTCGCCGGCGCGCGCGGCTTCGACCGCCGCGTTCAGCGCCAGGATGTTGGTCTGGAACGCGATTCCCTCGATGATTGCGATGATGTCCGCGATCTTCGCGGAGCTGTCGTTGATCTCGCCCATCGTGCCGACCACCTGGCCGACTACCGTATTGCCCTTGTTTGCAATCTCCGACGCGTTCGCTGCCAGCGAGCTTGCCTGCCGCGCATTGTCCGCGTTCTGCTTCACGGTGCCGGTCAGCTGTTCCATGCTCGATGCGGTTTCCTGCAGCGCGGACGCCTGCTCTTCCGTGCGCGACGACAGGTCGATGTTGCCGGCGGCGATCTGGCGCGCCGCGGTCGCGATCGACTCGCTGCCGCCGCGCACGGTGCGCACCGTGTCGACGAGGCCGCGCTGCATCCTCGCGAGACCGTCCAGGAGCTGGCCCATTTCGTCGCGCCGATGCACGACGATCGAGCGGCGCAGGTCGCCCGCGGCGATCGCGTCGAAATGCGCGAGCGCGTCCGCGAGCGGACGGCCGATCGCGCGGCTGAGCGTCAGCCAGGAAAACGCGGCGGCAACCAGACCGGCCGCCAGCAGGACGATCGACAGCACGCGCAGCGTCTCGTACAACGATTCCGCGCGGTCGAAGCCGGCCTGCCCGTCGGTGAACTGGAAATTGCGCAGTGCTTCGCCCGCAACAGAGAGCTCGTTATAAAGCGTCGAGAGCTGCTTGGCGCCCTCGCCGATCCGGTCGTGGTCGCCCGCCGCGACCAGCCCTCCGAACGCGTCGCAACTGCGCTGCAGCGCCTGCCGCTTCGCGGCGACGTCCTGCGCGAGCCGGTCTTCCTCCGGGCCGCGCGGCAGTGCAAGGTATTTTTGCCACCACGCGTCGGACTGCGTGCGCATCGCGCGGCTGCGTTCCACGGCCGCAGCCGAGTCGGGCGTGCCCGCCAGCAGCGCGGCGCGATCGAGCGCCAGGCGCTCGCGCGCCGCGTACATTTCGGCAACGGCCACGTCGACCGCGCTCGGCATCTGGTTCGTGAAAATCTCGCGCGTCGCATCGTTCGAGCGCGTCATCCCGTACACGCCGAGCACGCCAATCACGCCCAGCAGTACCGCGAGAAACGCCATCGTCAAACCGATGCGCGCACGTATCGTCAGGTTTCCGATCACCATCATTCTTCCTGTATTGCGTCGTCGTGAACGGGCAAGGCCCGTTTTTCGAAACAGTGTTTCGCCCAGGTGTATTTACGACCGGATGTTGCGCAGCTTGATGGTATTCACATCAATTTTTTCAGCAATTCACCAGTTCATTACAGATTCCCGAATAATGGGGGCGAAGCATCGCCGGCCCGCTTCGCGAACGCCCGCGGCAAGCAATCGAGGTCAGGCAAGTGGGGAAGGATGGCCGGCCGCCTGCTGTCGCACGCGCCGGCCGGGATGCGCGATCGGGCCCTATTCGGCCAGTTCGGCGAGCGTGGGAATCGACGGCTGCGCGCCTGCGCGCGTGACCGACAGCGCCGCCGCGCGTTGCGCGAAGCGGATGGCGGCATCGACGTCCGCGCCGGCCGCGAGCCGTGCGGCGAAACCGCCGATGAAGGTGTCACCCGCCGCGGTCGTGTCGACCGCCTTGACGACGGGGGCCGGATAGTGGCGCGCCGCGCCGTCGGCCGTCAGCGCGAACACGCCGCGCGCGCCAAGCGTGATCAGCACATTGCGCGCGCCGGCTGCCCGCAACGCACGCGCCGCGGCTTCCGCCTCGGCCGGATTGCGCACCGGCAGCCCGGTCAGCGCGGCCGCCTCGACTTCGTTCGGGATCAGGTAATCGACCAGCGGCAACCAGCCGTCCGGCAGCGGCGCGACGGCAGGCGCCGGATTGAGCACCACGGTGCGGCCGAGCCGCCGCCCGGCCGACAGCGCAGCGAACACGGCGTCCGGCGGCGTCTCGAGCTGGCAGATCAGCACGTCGGTCGCGGCCAGCGCCGCCTCGTGCCGCGCCACCGTATCCGTCGTGACTTCGCCGTTGCCGCCCGCGACGATCACGATCGTGTTCTGGCTGGCGTCGTCGACGACGATCAATGCGACGCCGGTCGACGCCGTCTTGCTCGTCGCGAGCCGCGAACAGTCGATGCCTTCGGTCTCGAGGCCGGCCCGCAGCGTGCTGCCGTGCGCATCCGCGCCGACGCAGCCGATCATCGCGACCTGCGCGCCGAGCCGTGCGGCCGCGACGGCCTGGTTGCCGCCCTTGCCCCCCGCGGCCTGCGCATACGCGTGACCGGCGAGCGTTTCGCCCGGCAATGGCAGCCGCGACGCCCGTACGACGAGATCCATGTTGAGGCTGCCGACCACCGTCACGCGGCCGGCGCCTGCCGCACGCGCCGTCATGGGCGAGCACCCGGCGCGGCCGGCTCGCGGTAGACCGCCGTCGATTCGCGCAGCACCAGGCGCGGCGACACGACACGACGACGGCTCGGCGCGGCCGTCGAGCCGCCGCCGATCCGCTCGATCAGCGTCTGCGCGGCCATTTCGCCGAGGGCGCGCACCGACTGGCCGACCGTCGACAGCGCCGGATAGGTATAACGGGAGAATTCGATGTCGTCGAAGCCGATGATCGAGCAGTCGTCCGGCACGCGCATGCCGCGCTCGGCCGCCGCGCGCAGCGCGCCGACGCCCATCAGGTCGTTGCCCGCGAAAATCGCGCTCGGGTGCACCGACTCGAACAGCCGCGATGCCGCGTGATAGCCGCCCAGGCACGAAAAATCGCTTTCCGCGATCGCGCCCGGCACGATGTCGATCCCGCGCTCGGCCATCGCGCGGATGAAGCCGTGCACGCGCATCGCGCTGACGGCCGTGTCGGTCGGCCCGGTGATGCAGCCGATCTTCGCGTGCCCGAGTTCGAGCAGATGACGCGTCGCCAGGTAGGCGCCGCGTTCGTGGTCGATCTGCACGAGATCGGCCGCGAGCCCCTCGATGTTGCGGTCGACGACGACGAGCGGCGCATGCGCGTCGGCGAGCGTCTGCGCGAGCACCGCGTCCTCGCCGGCCGACGCGACGATTAGCCCGTCGATGCGCTTTTCCTGCAGCACGCGCAGGTAGTTGCGCTGCTTCACGGGATCGTCGTCCGAGTTGCAGAAGAACACGCAATAGCCGTTGGCCGCGCACTGGTCCTCGATGCCGCGCGCAAGCTCCGCGAAGTACGGATTCGTGCTGTTCGGCACGACGAGGCCGATGGTCGCCGTCGAGCGCGCCTTCAGCGAGCGCGCCACGGCCGATGGCACGTAGTTCAGCTCGCGGATCGCGCCTTCGACCTTCGCACGCACATCCGCGGACACCGGCCGCGAATTGTTCACCACGTGCGAGACGGTCGTAAACGACACGCCCGCCATGGCCGCCACATCCTTGATCGTCGCCATTTCCCGTTTCTCTCTGGTCTGCTTTCTGTGTAGTTTTACCGGGCGCGCGCGCGCCGGCTGCGATACGTATCGAGCACGACCGCCACCACGATCACCGCCCCGGTGATGATCCGTTTGGTCGGCTCGTTCGCGCCGATCTGCGCCAGCCCCGCGGCGAGCACGGAAATGATCAACACGCCGAAGAACGTGCTGATCACCGAGCCGCGCCCGCCCATCAGGCTCGTGCCGCCGATCACGACGGCCGCGATCACCTGCAGTTCGAGGCCCACGCCCGCGTTCGGGTCGGCGGCCTCGAGCCGCGAGATCTGGAACAGCGACGCGAGCCCCGCGAGCGCGCCCATCAGTGCGAATACGAGGATTTTATACGGCCGCGGGTTAACCCCGGCAAGCCGGACGGCTTCTTCATTCGTGCCGATACCGACAAGATAGCGCCCGAACACGGTGCGCGTGAGCACGAACTGCGCCGCGATCATCACCGCGACCGCGATCAGGAACGCCGGCGAGATGCCGAGCGCGATCGGGTTCGAGAGGAAATCGAACGCGTCGCCGATGTAGGCCGTGCGCGAATTCGTCAGCTGGTACGCGACACCGCGCGCGGCCTCGAGCACGCCGAGCGACACGATGAACGACGGAATCCGCCAGCCCACCGTGATCGCGCCCGTCAGCGAGCCGGTCACGGTCGCGACCGCGATCCCGATCAGCGCGGCGGGCAGCGGCCCCCAATGCCATTTCAGCGCGGCCACGCTGACCATCGACGCGGCCAGCGCGAGCACCGAGCCGACCGACAGGTCGATGCCGGCGATGATCAGCACGAACGTCATCCCGACCGACATCACGACGAGATCGGGGATCTGGTTCGCGATCGTGCTGAACGTATCGTAGGTCAGGAAATGCGAGCTGAGCGTCGAGAACAGCGCGATCATCGCGGCGAGCGCGCCGGCGAGCCCGAGATAGTTCGACACGCCGAGCCGCGTGCCGGACAGCGTGCGCGCGCGGCGCCCGGTCACGTCCTGCTGCGCGCCGGCGTCGCTCGGGGATACGGGAGGCTGGGTCATTGCTGTCGTCCTGTCGTCGAAGAGGCGGAAGCCGCGCGCGGCGCGCTTTCCGCATCCGGATGGCGTGCGCCGTCCGGCAGCGCTGCGCGGCCGAAGCCGGCGAACGCCGCGGCCAGCAGCGCATCCTGGGTCCAGTTGCCGCGTTCGAACACGGCGGTCATGCGGCCGGCCGACATCACGCCGATCCGGTCGCAGATCAGCATCAGCTCGCGCAGGTCGCTCGAGACGACCACCAGCGCCCGGCCCTCGCGCGCGAGCGCGCCCATCAGCGTGTAGATCTC